>CALCWL010000568.1 GCA_937906285.1 uncultured Rhodanobacter sp.
GACCTTGGGGATATCGCGGTCCTTCGGCCCGCGCCACGCCGCGCCCATGCAGAAGCGGCTGGCGCCGGCGTCACGGGCGGCCCTGGCGCGTGCCAGCACCTCGTCGACCTCAAGCAGTTTCTGCGGCAGCACGCCGGTGTCGTAGCGCTGCGCCTGCGGGCAGTACGCGCAATCCTCGGGGCAGCCGCCGGTCTTGATCGACAGCAGGGTCGACACCTGCACCGCATTGGGATCGTGGTGTTCGCGATGCACGCCGTGCGCGCGATGCAGCAGCTCGTTGAACGGCAGCGCGAACAGCGCGGCAACCTCGTCGCGGCTCCAGTCGTGGCGGATGGCAGCGGGCATGGCGGACTCCAGGGTCAGAGGCCGCGCAGTGTGGGCGGCGTCCGCCGCTTCGTCAACCTTGGTGCCGATGTTTCAGGTTGACGAAGCGCGGATGCCCGCGTTGCTACTTGTTGCCGTCGCGCACCGCCTTCACCTGTTCGGCGGTCACCTGCTTGGCCTGGTTGTCCCACGACGTGCGCTCGTGGTTGGCGATGTCGGCGATGTCCGCGTCATTGAGGGTGGCGGCGAACGGCGGCATCACGCTGGGGTAGCTGACGCCGTCGATGGCCACGCCCTGCAGCCCGTGCAGGATCACGTCCAGATGCTTGGTCGGGTCCGCGTCCAGCACGGCGGGGTTGCCCTTGAGCGGCGGGAACGCGCCGGGCAGGCCCAGCCCGGTGGGCTGGTGGCAGGCGGCGCAGTAGGTTGCGTAGAGCTGCGCGCCGTGGGCCGGATCGAACTTGTACGGGCCGGTGGCGGCCGGCGGCGGCGCGACGGACGCATCCACCGGTGCCTTGGTGATCTGCGGCTTGGCCAGTGCCTCGCCCGGCGTGGCGATCTCCAGGATGCCCTGCGCGCCGAGCACGGCGTGCGCCATCGAGTGATCCACGAACGGGTAGTGGCCCGCCTCGTCCAGGGTGAGGTCGAACACCGCGCCCTCGCCCGGCCCCACCGTGTAGGTGGAGACGCCGTCGATGGCCTGGGCCGGGTTGCCGCCCGGGTAGACCTTGTCGAAGATCGCGCCGATCACGTGGAACGCGCTCCACAGGCTGGGTCCGGCGTTGACCACGTACAGGCGCACGAGGTCGCCGGGCTTGGCGGTCAGCGGATGGGCGACGTACTGGAAGGCGGCGCCGTTGAACACCACCTCGTCAGGACGGACCTGCTGCATCTTCTCGTAGCTGCCCGCCATCAGCGTGCCGGAGACCTGCTGGGTGTACCACTCGCCCTGCACCAGCACGTAACTCTCGGCCGCCGGCGGCAGCGGCTCGGCCGGGTCGACGATGATCGCGCCGTACATGCCGTTGCCGATGTGCAGCAGTACCGGCGGTGTGCCGCAGTGATAGAGGAAGGCGCCGGGCACCTTGGCCACGAACGAGAACTTGATCGACTCGCCCGGCATGATGTCCACGTAGTGCAGACTCGGCGGCGTGATCGCCGAGTGGAAGTCGATCGAGTGCTGCATCGTGCCGCGGTTGGTGAGGGTGACGTTCACCGTCTGCCCCTGGCGCACGTGGATCACCGGGCCGGGCACGGTCTTGCCGAAGGTCCAGGCCTGGTACTGCACGCCGCTGGCGATTTCCACGGTGTCGTCGCTGGAGGTGATCTGCACCTCCACGCTGTCGCCCGGCTGCAACGGCGGCAGGCGCGCGTCGCGAGCCTGCTTGATCGGCTCGCTGGAGGCCAGCGACAGCGGCGTCACCGCGGCGGCGGCGGCGGCGGGGCTGGCGCTGCGCACGTTCAACGCGCTGTGCAGCCCGGCCAGCAGCAGCGCCACCAGCAGCAGCACGCCGGCCAGCGCTGGCCCCTGCACGCGCCACGACATGGGTCGCACCTGTTCCAGCGGTACCCGCGTATTCCACTCCGAGAACCGGCGCCAGCGCGGCCAGCGGCTCTCGATCAGGTAATCCAGGCTGTACGGGCTGGGGCCGGCGCGCAGGTTGATCACGATCAACGCGGCAAAGATCAGCACGAAGCTGATCGCCGCGCCGATGTTGTTCGCGCCCACCGAATATGGCCCGCCGAAACCCTCGGCCGTGCTCCAGATCAGCAGACTGAACAGGATGCCCACGACGTAGGTGATCTTGCGCGCGAAGCCCAGCAGCAGGGCCAGCGCCAGCAGCGTCTCGGCGATCCGCGTCGCCCACACGAACAAGTCCACGTGCGGCGTGACTACCGCGATCCACATGTCGAACCACCACGCCGACCACGCCGGCTGACCGGTGGCGGCGTTGTGCAGGTAGCCGACGTAGTGGTCGGCGAAGCCGTCGGTCCAGGTCAGCGCGGCACTCACCGCCCAGATCACGCCGAAGGCGACGCGCAGCGCGGTGCCGGCGATCGCGGGCCAGGTCGATGGGGCAGGAGTATCGTCGTGGATCGAGCTCATGCGAACCTCCAGGTCTTCGATGGGCAAACTGCAAGCGCGACGCGCACGCCGCAGTTGGTGGTCGAGTGTAGACCGCGAGTGCACTGCGCGCGACCCGCTGTTGCCGCTACCATCGGCCGACGCCGGAACGGGGGATACGATGCACAAGACCAGCGTGCTGCGATCCTGGCCAGTGCTGCAGCGATGGCTGCTGCCGCTACGCTGCCTGTTGTGCGGCGCGCCGGGCGACGGCGGCATGGACTTGTGTGCCGATTGCGCGGCGGAGATGCCGCGCAATCGCAGCTGCTGCGCACGCTGCGCGTTGCCGCTGGCGACCACGGTCGCGTTGTGCGGCGAATGCCAGCAGCATGCGCCGCCCTGGGACGCGGCATGGGCGCCGTTCCGCTACGGCTGGCCGCTGGACCGTCTGGAATCACGCTTCAAGTTCGGCCGCGACCTCGCTGCCGGCCGCGTGCTGTCCGGCCTGTGGCAGAACGAGCCCCGCCCGATCGAGCGGCCTTCGCTGCTGATCACCGTGCCGTTGCATCGCAGCCGGCTGCGCCAGCGCGGCTACAACCAGGCATGGGAACTGGCCCGCCCGCTGGCGCGTGCGCTGGGGGTGCCGCTGCGCCACGACGTGCTGCAGCGCTCGCGGCGCACGGAGGCGCAGACCGAACTGGACGCGGTCGGCCGCCGCCGCAACGTGCACGGCGCGTTCGCGCTGTGTCCCGGGCTGGCGCCGCCCGCGCACGTGGCGATCCTCGACGACGTGATGACCACCGGCGCCACGCTGGCCGAATGCGCCAGCGTGCTCAAGCGCGTCGGCGTGCCGCGGGTGGATGTCTGGGCGCTGGCGCGCGCGCCCTTGAGGCAGGAGTGAGTGGAGAGGAGTGAGAAATGAGAGTGGCGAGACGATGCTTTCTCTCA
>CALCWL010000569.1 GCA_937906285.1 uncultured Rhodanobacter sp.
CTGCTGGTGTTCAACGACACCCGCGTGCTGCCGGCGCGGCTGTACGGGCGCAAGGAGAGCGGTGGTGCGGTGGAGATCCTGATCGAGCGGGTCACCGGCGCACACGAGGCGGTGGTGCAGCTGGGTGTCAGCAAGAAGCCGAAAGAGGGTGGCCGGATCGAGCTGGCCGACGGCAGTCATGCGGTGGTGCTGGGTCGCGACGAGGGCTTCTTCCGGCTGCGTTTCGAGGCGCCGGAGCCGCTGGAAAAACTGCTGCTGAAGCTCGGCGAGATGCCGCTGCCGCCATACATCGAGCGCCACGCGGACGCCAGCGACATGGAGCGCTACCAGACCGTGTTCGCGCGCGAGCCCGGCGCGGTGGCCGCGCCCACCGCCGGGCTGCATTTCGACGAGGCGATCCTGGACCGGCTGCGCGAGCGCGGCGTCGAGTTCGGCTACATCACCTTGCATGTGGGCGCGGGTACCTTCCAGCCGGTGCGTGCGGTCAATCTCGAAGATCACCACATGCATACCGAGTGGCTCAATGTCGGTGCGCATCTGGTCGGACAGATCCGTCATGCCCGCGCCCGCGGCGGGCGAGTGATCGCGGTGGGTACCACGGTGGTGCGCGCGCTGGAAAGCGCCAGCAAGGACGGCCAGGTGCATCCGTTTGCCGGCGAGACGCAGATCTTCATCTTCCCCGGCTACCGTTTCAGCAGCATCGACGGCCTGCTCACCAACTTCCACCTGCCGCAGTCGACCCTGCTGATGCTGGTGTCGGCGCTGGCCGGGCGCGAGTTCATGCTGGACGCGTATCGCCACGCGGTCGAACAGCGCTACCGCTTTTTCTCCTACGGCGACGCCATGCTGATCCTGCCGCACGGGGCCTGAGCGACATGCTGCATTGTTGCAGGAGCCCGCTTGCGGGCGATGCTCTTGCGATCTCCGATCCTGGCTCAAGGAGCATCGCCCGCAAGCGGGCTCCTGCACACACGATGTGGCGATGGGCGGAATGGGCCAAACCCGCGATAATGGGCCGATGACTTCCATGCAGTTCGACCTCCACGCCACCGACGGCGCGGCCCGCCGCGGGCGCCTGACCTTTGCCCGCGGCACCATCGAGACGCCGGCGTTCATGCCGGTGGGCACCTACGGCTCGGTCAAGGCGATGACGCCGCGCGACGTCGCCGATACGGGTGCCGAGATCATCCTGGGCAATACGTTCCACTTGTTCCTGCGACCGGGGCTGGAGGTCATCGAGCGGTTCGGCGGGCTGCACCGGTTCATCGGCTGGGACAAGCCCATCCTTACCGACTCGGGTGGTTTCCAGGTGTTCTCGCTGGCGCACAAGCGCAAGATCACCGAGGAGGGCGTGAGGTTCGCCTCGCCGGTGGACGGCTCAAAGGTATTCCTGTCGCCGGAAGTGTCGATGCAGATCCAGAAAGTGCTGGATTCGGACATCGCGATGATCTTCGACGAGTGCACGCCGTACCCGGCGACGGAGAAGGTGGCGGCCGATTCGATGGAACTCAGCCTGCGCTGGGCCGAACGTTCGCGCCGCGCTTTCGACGAGTTGAAGAATCCGAATTCGCTGTTCGGCATCGTGCAGGGCAGCGTCTACGAGACCCTGCGCCGGCGCTCGGCCGAAGGCCTGGTGAATATCGGCTTCGACGGCTACGCGATCGGTGGCCTGGCGGTGGGCGAGCCGGAGGCCGAGCGCAACCACGCGCTGGACTTCACCGTGCCGCTGCTGCCGGCTGACAAGCCGCGCTACCTGATGGGCGTGGGCCGGCCGGAGGACATCGTGGCGGCGGTGTGC
>CALCWL010000570.1 GCA_937906285.1 uncultured Rhodanobacter sp.
ACCGAGTATTCGTTCCACGGCGGCGACTGGCACGCGATCGACGACATCATGGCCGAGGTCGCGCGTCACGGCGCGAAACATGTCTGCGTCACCGGCGGCGAGCCGCTGGCACAGAAGCGTTGCCTGATCCTGCTGCGCAAGCTGTGCGATGCCGGCTACGCGGTGTCGCTGGAGACCTCCGGCGCACTGGACGTGTCCGCCGTGGATGCGCGCGTGCACAAGGTGATGGACCTGAAGGCGCCCGATTCCGGCGAGAGCGGCCGCAACCTGTGGTCCAACCTGGATCATCTGCTTCCTCACGACCAGATCAAGATCGTGCTCGCCAGCCGCGGCGACTACGAATGGGCGCGCGCCATGCTGACCGAGCACACCCTGACCGGTCGCTGCATGGTGCTGTTCTCCCCGGTGCACGGCGCGGTCGACCCGCGCGAACTGGCCGAGTGGATCCTCGCCGACAAGCTCGACGTGCGGTTCCAGCTGCAGCTGCACAAGCTGCTGTGGAACGACGCGCGGGGGAAGTAGGGCGTTGAGCGAGAAGCGAGTGGAGAGGAGTGAGACGTGAGAGAACAGCAGCGAGCACGGACTTCTCTCACTTCTCACTCCTCTCCACTCACTCCTGTCTTTTTGTCTTGAGAGTGCGAACCATGCCTGATCAACCACCCCGCAAGGCCGTCGTGCTCGTTTCCGGCGGCATGGATTCGGCCGTCACCATTGCGCTTGCGCGCGAACAGGGCTACCAGGTGCATGCATTGAGCGTGGCCTATGGCCAGCGCCATCGTTCCGAGCTGGCGGCATCCGATCGGGTGGCGGGCATGCTCGGTGCGGTCGAGCACAAGACCGTGGCGGTCGATCTGCGCAGCATCGGCGGCTCGGCGCTTACCGCCGACATCGACGTTCCGCTGGACGCGGGCGACAGCAGCGAGATTCCGGTGACCTACGTGCCGGCGCGCAACACCATCATGTTGTCCATCGCGCTGGGCTGGGCCGAGGTGCTCGGCTCCAGCGACATCTGGTGTGGCGTCAATGCGGTCGACTACTCCGGCTACCCGGATTGCCGACCGGCCTTCGTTGCGGCATTCGAGGCGCTGGCCAACGTGGCCACGAAAGCCGGGGTCGAGGGCAAGGGTATCCGCGTGCACGCGCCGCTGATGCACATGAGCAAGGCCGACATCGCGCGCGAAGGTCGTCGCCTCGGCGTCGACTTTTCGGCTACGGTCAGCTGCTACCGCGCCGATGACGAGGGTCGCGCCTGCGGCCACTGCGATGCTTGCCGGCTGCGCGCGCAGGGCTTCCGCGAGGCAGGCATGGCCGATCCCACGCGCTACGCGTGAGCGCGCGTTTGCTTGTGCCATCATGGAGCACGCCGTAAAATCGAAGGCTTGCCCGGCCACAGCCGGACGCTTGCACGGGTCGTTAGCTCAGTTGGTAGAGCAGTAGACTTTTAATCTATTGGTCCCGGGTTCGAGTCCCGGACGACCCACCAACTCCCCACGCGCCGTTCTTCGCGAATCCAAGCGGCGTCACGCGCCGTCGCGGGCGGCCAATGCCGCCAGCATCGCATTGTGCAACCGCTGCGGCGAGACCGGTTTGTAAAGTACCGTCAGCTTGTCGGCGAGCACCTCCCGCAGGCGCTCGGCGCGGGTCTCGCCGGTCACCAGCAGGCGCGCGAAGCGTGCTTCGCCGTCGCGCTGGTAGAGACGGTCGAGTTCGGCGAACAGATCGGTGCCGCGCTCGCCCGAGCGCAGGTGAAGGTCGCAGATCACGATGTCGACCGGCGCCGGCCAGTTCTCGATCGCCTCCTGCGCCTGCTGGTGATCCTCGGCCACTGCCACGTCGCAACCCCAGCTGCGCAGCAGGAAGCGGATGCCGGAGAGGATGGCCGGATCGTCGTCCAGCACGAGCACCCGGCGGCCGGCGAGGTCGCCGGCGGGCTGCTCCTCCACCGGGGTCGACGGCGGCAACGTCTGCGCTCTGGCCAGCGGCAGCTCGAAGTGGAACATGCTGCCGCGGCCGGGCCGCGAGTCGACCTCGACCACGGTGTCGAGCAGCTGCGCCAGCCGCTGTACCGTGGCCAGGCCCAGGCCGAGGCCCGACTGGGAGCCGTCGGCGAGCCC
>CALCWL010000571.1 GCA_937906285.1 uncultured Rhodanobacter sp.
GCCGCCGACGACGAGGCGAAGGCGCGCGAGGTGGTAATCAACGGCGAGCTCAACGAGCGCCTGTTCGGCGGCGCCGACAGCGTGGGCCGCAACCTGCGCCTCGCCGACGCCAGCTTCCGCATCATCGGCGTGCTCGACGACTGGGCGCCCAACCCGCATTTCTACGATCTCAACACCGGCTCCTACGGCCGCACCGAACAGGTGTTCGTGCCGCTGCAGACCGCGCTGGATCTGAAGATGGAACACAACGGGTCCAACGACTGCTGGGGCAGGGGTGCTGGTGGCGTGGGGCGCATCTACCCGTCCGACAGCTGCGTGTGGCTGCAGTTCTGGGTGCAGTTGGACAGCCCGGCCAAGGCGGCCGACTACAAGGAGTTCCTGGTGCACTACTCGCAGGAGCAGAAGGCGCTGGGGCGTTTCGCGAAGGCGCCGAACGTGCGCCTGCGAAACGTGATGCAGTGGCTGGCTTACGAACGCGTGGTGCCGGACGACGTGCGCCTGCAGACCGCTCTGGCGTTCGGTTTCCTGCTGGTGTGCCTGGTCAATACGGTGGGACTGATGCTGGCCAAGTTCATGCGTCGCGCCAGCGACCTCGGCGTGCGTCGCGCGCTCGGCGCCTCCAAACGCTCGCTGTTCGGCCAGCTGCTGGTCGAGTCCGGGGTGATCGGCTTGGTGGGCGGCGTGGGCGGCCTGCTGCTGGCGGCACTGGGTCTGTGGGTGGTGCGCCAGCGGCCCTCCAGCTATGCCGCGTTGGCGCATCTGGACGGCACGATGCTGCTGACCACCTTCGCGCTGGCGCTGGGCTCGACCCTGCTGGCCGGCATGCTGCCGGCGTGGCGCGCGTGCCAGGTCCCGCCCGCCCTGCAGCTGAAGAGCAATTGAGGGCACGACGATGGAACTGCGACCGATTCTCTCCACGCTGCGGCGGCACAAGACCACCGCCTGGCTGCTGATCCTGGAGATCGCGCTGACCTGCGCGATCGTGTGCAACGCGGTGTTCATGATCAACCACCGCCTGCAGCACATGAACATGCCCACCGGCGTCGACGAGCATGCGCTGGTGCAGATCCAGCTGGCCGAGGTGACGCCATCGCCGGACATCTACGCGCGGGCAAGGGAGGATCTTGCCGTGATCCGGCAAGTGCCCGGCGTGCTGGACGTGGCGCTGGTCAACCAGTTGCCGCTGGGCGGCTCCTCGTCCAATGCCAGCATCAAGCTGGACCCGGAGCAACGCCAGCCGACCCTCAGCGCCGGGACCTATTTCGGCGGGAATCTGGCGCAGACGATGGGTCTGCGCCTGGTGGCGGGGCGCCACCTGCGGCCCGACGAAGTGCTCGACGCCGATGTCGTGCTCAAGGCACTGGCCACCGGCGACACCAAGGTCATCGCGCCGGTCACGGTGATCACGCAGGCCATGGCGCAACGGCTGTGGCCGGATGCCGAAGCGCTCGGCAAGACGATCTACGTCGGTCCGGTCGGCGTGCGCGTGGTCGGCGTGGTCGCCGACCTGGCGCGCGCCAATGCCTACGACGACGCGACCGCGCACTACTCGATGATCCTGCCGATGTTCATGGGCGCGGGCAAGGACCAGAGCTACCTGATTCGCACCCGCCCCGAGGATCGCCAGGCGGTGCTGAAGGCCGCCGTGGCGGCGCTGAAGAAAGCCGACCCGCGGCGGGTGGTGACCGAGCAGCGCACCTACGACGAAGTGCGCCACAAGTTCTTCGAGAACGATCGCTCGATGGCCGGCATCCTGGTGGGGGCGATCGCCGCGCTGCTCATCGTCACCGCGCTGGGCATCGTCGGTCTGGCCAGTTTCTGGGTGGCGCAGCGCCGGCGCACCATCGGCGTGCGCCGCGCGCTGGGGGCCACGCGCCGCAACATCCTCAATTATTTTCAGACCGAAAACCTGCTGCTGGCCACCATCGGCATCGTGCTGGGCATGGTGCTGGCCTATGCGATCAACCTGTTCCTGATGCTGCACTACGAGTTGCCGCGCTTGCCATGGATCTACTTCCCGACAGGCGCCATCGCGCTGTGGCTGATCGGCCAGCTCGCCGTGCTCGGACCCGCGTTGCGCGCCGCGGCGGTGCCGCCGGTGGTGGCAACGAGGTCGGTGTGATTTTCCCTTCTCCCCTTGGGAGAAGGTGCCCGAAGGGCGGATGAGGGTACGGGGCGAAGCGCGGCGTCACGCGCTGGCCGGACCCTCTCCCCCAACCCCTCCCCCGGTGGGGGAGGGGAGTTCGACCACGGAGATATGGAATGTTCGGCTATTACCTGGATCTGGCCCTGCGCAGCCTCAAGCGCAACAAGGTGCTCACCGCGCTGATGGTCATTGCCATCGCGGTGGGCATCGGCGCCAGCATGACCACGCTGACCGTGATGCATCTGCTCTCCGGCGATCCGGTGCCCACCCGCAGCGGCACGCTGTTCTATCCGCAGGTGGACGGCAATCCGACGCCGGGCGATTTCAAGCAGCCGCTGGACGTGATGGATTACCAGTCGGCAGTGGACCTGTGGGGCGCGCGGCGCGCCGACCGCCAGGCGCTGGTGGTGGACAGCCCGGTGCGACTGAGCGCGCCCGGGGTCAATCTGCCGGCCTTGATGCCGAGCATGCTTTCCACCACCAGCGATTTCTTCCCCATGTTCGACGTGCCGTTCCGCTACGGCAGCGGCTGGAGCGCGGACGACGATGCGCGGCATGCGCGGGTGGCGGTGATCTCCGACGATCTCAACCGCAAGCTGTTCGGCGGCCGCGACAGTGTCGGCCAGGTGCTGCGCCTGCGCGACACGGACGTGCGCATCGTCGGCGTGCTGCAGCCGTGGCGTCCGTCGCCGGTGTTCTACACCGTGGCCGGCGGGCGCTTCGCCAATGGCGACACCGCGGAGTTCTACGGCAAGACGCAGGATGTGTTCACGCCGTTCTTCACCGGCCTCGAACTCAACGACGGCAATTTCCAGCAGTTCACCTGCTGGCACATGCCCGAACGGCCGGGCCATCTGCAGAACTCGCCGTGCGCATGGGTGCGCCTGTGGGTGCAGCTCGGCGATGCCGGCAAGGTCGCCGCATACAGGCAGTTCCTGGATGGCTACGCCGCGCAGCAGGCTGCGCTGGGACGCATCGTGCGGCCGCAGAACACGCGCCTGCGCAGTCTGATGCAATGGCTGGACTACAACGGCGTGGTGCCCGGCGACGTGCGGCTGCAGACCTGGCTGGCATTCGCCTTTCTCGCCATCTGCCTGTTCAACATGATCGGCCTGCTGCTGGCGAAGTTCCTGCGCCGCAGCGGCGAGATCGGCGTGCGCCGCGCGCTCGGCGCCAGCCGCGGCGCGGTGTTCGCGCAATGCCTGGTGGAGGCGGGGCTGGTCGGCCTGATCGGCGGCATCGGCGGCCTGGGCCTGACCCTGCTCGGTCTGTGGCTGGTCCGCCGGCAACCGGTCGCGTACGCCGATCTGGTGCACCTGGACGTGTCGATGTTCGTCGCCACCTTCGTCACCGCGATCGCCGCCAGCCTGCTGGCCGGCGTGCTGCCGGCGTTCCGCGCCAGCCGGGTGGCGCCGGGCCTTCAGTTGAAGAGTGTCTAGTGGCGTCTACGTTGATGCTGGTTCGCTGAAAAAGCGGCTTCCATAAAGGTACCGAGACATGCAGATTCGACCCATCCTCGCCGCGTTGCGCCGCCATCGCATGGCCACCGTGCTGATCGCGCTGGAGATCGCGCTGGCCTGCGCGGTGCTGTGCAATGCATGTTTCCTGATCGCTGGCCGGATCGGCGCGATCCAGGTCGACAGCGGCGTGGATGAAGCTTCGCTGGCCACGGTGCAGCTGGCCGGCTACGAGAACGCGCATGCGGTCGACCTCAACGCCCGGGTGCTGGCCGGCCTCGGCAGCATTCCCGGCGTGCAATCGGCGAGCCTGCTCAACTCCATCCCGTTCGGCGCGCGCCGGGGCACCGCGGGCATCACCACGGACATGGCCGGCAAGCAGTTCGGCGGCGTGGTCGAGTTCTACGTCGGTGGCCCGGGCAGCCTTGCGGCGTTGGGCACGCGGCTGGTCGCCGGCCGCAACCCGCAGCCTGACGATTTTCGCCCGTTCACGGCCTTGATGCCGGACGATGCCCCGGTGCAGGTGACGCGGGCACTGGCCGAGCACCTGTGGCCGGGCGCCGATCCGCTGGGCAAGGAGTTCTGGCTGGACAAGTCGCACTTTCGCGTCGTCGGGGTGATCGACCATCTGGTGCGCCCCGACCCGGGCGGCTGGCCCGGCGACAGCCGCGACTGGTCGGTGTTCGTGCCGGCGCAGTCTAGCGTCTACCTGTCCGGCAGCTATCTGCTGCGCGCCGCGCCGAGAGATCTGCACCGTGTGCTGCGCGACGCCCGCGCCGCGATCGCGAAGATCGCCCCGGATGCCGTGCTCGACCAGGACGGCACGCAGACCCTCGGCGACCTGCGCACCCGCAGTTTCCAGAAGGACCGCGCGATGATCGGCATGCTGGTCGGCGTGATCGTGGCGCTGCTGCTGGTCACCGCGCTGGGCATCGTGGGCCTGGCCAGTTTCTGGGTGGCGCAGCGGCGCCGGCAGATCGGCATCCGTCGCGCGATCGGCGCCACCCGCCGCGATATCCTGCATTACTTCCAGACCGAGAACTTCCTGATCGTCAGCTTCGGCATCGTGCTGGGCATGGTGCTGGCCTATGCACTCAATCTGTTGCTGATGACGCACTACGAACTGCCGCGCCTGCCGCTGGCCTACCTGCCGATCGGCGCCGTCGCACTGTGGCTGCTCGGCCAGCTCGCCGTGCTCGGCCCCGCGTTGCGCGCCGCGGCCGTGCCGCCGGTGGTGGCGACGAGGGGATAGCGGTGCCGGGAATGGAGGGTCGGCAATGGGAAACGGGAAAGACCAGAGCGTGAAGCGTCACGGCCTTGCGATTCCCCGATTCCCCCTTCCAGGCTCCGTGCATTCCGGCACGGGCTGACCGCCCCTCGACGCGATCACAATCCACCGTATCGATTCACCACG
>CALCWL010000572.1 GCA_937906285.1 uncultured Rhodanobacter sp.
CCGGCCAGCGCCATCAGGCGCGCCGCCTCCGGATACCACTGGTCCCAGCACACCAGCACGCCGAGGCGGCCGACCGAGGTGTCGATCGGTTCGAAACCCAGGTCGCCGGGCGTGAAGTAGAATTTCTCGTAGAAGCCCGGATCGTCCGGAATGTGCATCTTGCGGTAGACGCCGGCGATCGCCGCCGAGCGGTCGAAGACGACGGCGGTGTTGTGATACAGCCCGGCGGCGCGGCGCTCGAACAGCGAGGCGACCACCACCAGCTTCAGTTCCGCAGCCAGCTTGCCGATGCGCTCGGTGCCGGGGCCGGGGATGCTCTCGGCCTGGTCGAACACCTCGACCGATTCGCGCTGGCAGAAGTAGGGGCCGTTGTGCAGCTCCTGCAGCAGCACCAGTTCGGCGCCGGCAGCGGCGGCTTCGCGCAGGCCGGTCTCGATCGCATCCAGGTTGGCGTCGCGGCTGCCGCGGTCGGTTTCCTGCAGCAGCGCGACCTTGAGGTTCTTGCGAGTCATCTTTGTTCCTGCCACCCGTGGCGTGACGCTCTAGTGTAGCGAACCGCACTGCGGCGGTTGTGCACGGGGCGGCAAGTACCGGCACCGCACTTCATTCGCTGCTCAGATCATCCCGGCCGGCAGCTGCATGGTGATGCAGTGCAGGCTGCCGTTCTGCCAGATCAACGGGCGGCAGGGCACTTGCACCACCTGGCGGCCGGGGTGTGCGCTGCCGATGATGCGTGCGGCTTCGTCATCGGCCTCGTCGCCATAGGCGGGTACCAGCACGGCGCCGTTGACGACCAGGTAGTTCGCGTAGGACGCGGCGAGCCGGCGGCCCTCGTCGAGGATGGGCCTGGCCCATGGCAGCGGATACAGCCGGTACGGGCGGCCGTCGGTGGTGCGCAGCGCGGCCAGCTCGGCGGCCATGCGCTGCAGCTCGTCGTGGTGCGGGTCGCTGGCGTCGTCGCAGGCCTGGAACACGATGCGCTGGCCGGGCGCGAAACGGGCCAGCGTGTCGATATGGGCGTCCGTGTCGTCGCCTTCGAGATAACCGTAGTCGAGCCACAGCACGCGGTCGGCGTGCAGGCTCTCGCGCAGGATCGCGCTCATTTCCTCGCGCGACTGCTCGGGATGGCGTTGCACCAGGCAGCGCCAGGTGGTGAGGATGCTTCCCGCGCCGTCGCTCTCGATGCCGCCGCCTTCCAGCGCCCAGTCGATGCGCTGGTGGACGGCATGGCCGAACACGCCGGCGTCGACCAGGCCGGCGACCAAGGCGTCGTCCTGTTCGGCGCCGAACTTGCCGCCCCAACCGGTGAAGCGGAAATCAGTGAGCTGAAAATATCGTCCAGAATCGGCGGTGTCGCCACGCTTCAGCGTGATCGGGCCGGAGTCGCGCAGCCACGTGTCGTCGTAGGGCAGTTCGACGAAGCGGACCTTCGCGGGGTCCACGCCGGCGCCGCGCAGTTGCGACTGCGCGCGCTCGCGCAGCGCCGCGTCCGCGACCACGACGATCAGCGGCTGGAACCGCGTGATCGCGGCGGCCAGTGCCACGTAGGTGGATTCCACCGTGGCCAGCCGCTCGGCCCAGTCCGTGCCGGCATGCGGCCAGGCGATCAGTACCGCGGCCTGCGGTTCCCATTCCGCCGGCAGGCGCAAGGTGGAGTCGGTCATGGCGGGGTTCTCGTGCAGGCGGGCCGCCTAGTGTAAAGCGCAGGCAAGCACAGACGCGGCCCGTGTCGCCACGGGCCGCGTCGGGTGAAAGGGATCAGTGGACCGCGGACGGGTCGGTGTTGTTGCCCGCCGGCGTGTTGAGTACCGAATGGATCACGTGGTTGTGTTCGAAGTACACGATGAAGTTCGAGTATTCCCAGCGGTTGATCTGCGGATGCTTCTTGGTGTCGCCGCCGCGCGGCGACAGCTTGCGCTGCGGCGCGCCCCAGGTCTTCTCGACCTGGGCCATGCTCAAGCCGCGGCGGGGCAGGTTCATGCCTTTTTCCTGCTGCACGCGGTGGATCAGCAGGCTGTCGCCATGCTCGCGCGACTGCGCCGCATGGGCGTGCGACGGCACGGCCAGACCGGCGGCAGCGGCCAGCAGGATCGCGATCGGCAAACTGCTCGTGAACTTGACCATGGCTCCCCTCTCCATACAAGGCTGCATGCGGCGTCGTTGTA
>CALCWL010000573.1 GCA_937906285.1 uncultured Rhodanobacter sp.
CACTTCCACGCCCTTGTCCTGCATCTGCTTGACCACCGCATTGGTGGAGAAGCCCAGCATCGGCGCGACGGTGCGGAAGGCACTGCCATCCTTGAGTTTGCCGCTGATCGTGGCCGGCTGGTCGGCGCTGATGGTGGCGCTGGAGACATTGCCGCTGCTCACGTTCTGCACGAACGCGCTGTAGGCCAGGTCGGATGAACGGCTGCTGCGGGGGTTGAAGCTTTCAAACACGGTGAACAGGACCACCGCGATGATCACCCAGAGCAACACGTTTTTCGCCGTTTCATTCATGAACAGTACTCGCCAGTGGCACCGCGGCAGGTTTGCGCCCGGTCGCCAGTGCATACACCTCACGCGAACGCGCGCGCGAGGCCTTTGGTTTACGCATCGTCACGCGACTGAAGTCCGTGCGCAAGCAACGCAGATAATCGTCAAAACCGACTCCCTGGAACAACTTGATCAGGAACGAGCCGCCCGGCTTGAGCCACTGCCTGCTGAAATCCAGCGCCAACTCCGCCAGTGCCATCGCGCGAATCTGGTCGGCAAGCGCCACTCCGCTCATGTTGGGGGCTATATCGCACAGTACAAGATCCAGCCGGTGCCCCTCCAGGCGGGCCTCCAGCTGGCGCAGCACCGATTCCTCGCGGAAATCGCCCTGCAGGAAATCCACCCCGGCGATGCTCTGCATCGGCAGGATATCCAGTGCGAACACCTTGCCGCTGTCGCCCAGCCGATTGCGCACCAGCTGCGACCAGCTGCCCGGTGCCGCGCCGAGGTCCACCACGTTGATGCCCGGCTTCAGCAGCCTGTCGCGCTCGATCAGTTCCTCCAGCTTGTAGACGGCGCGCGAACGAAGCCCTTCGGCCTGTGCCTTCTTGACGTATTCGTCGTTGAAATGTTCGCGCAGCCAGACTGCGCTGCTCTTGCTGCGGGCCATGTTTGAGGGAATATCTGATCGGGAAGGGGCTGTTGCATGATACCCTGTGCAGTCCCTTGACCGTGAACCTGGCCCGCCCCATGCCGCTTACCCCCTCGCAGATCCGCTACCTGCGCGGCCTCGCGCACGACGTGAAACCTGTCGTGCTGCTGGGCAACAAGGGCGCCACCGAGGCCGTCGTGAAGGAACTGGGCCAGGCGCTGGACATCCACGAACTGGTGAAGGTGAAGCTCTCCGGAGGCGACAAGCAGGAGCGGCAGGCGCAGATCGACGTGCTTGCCGGCGGCACTGGCGCGGAGACGATCCACCAGATCGGCCACGTCGTGGTGCTGTTCCGCCGCAACGCCGACGAACCGCGGATAGCGCTGCCCCGCTGATGGATCTGTCACTGGACCAGGCCGAAGGGTATCTCCTGGTACGCCGGGTAGACGCGCGCAGCGTCACCCTGCTGGACCGCGTCGTCGAACATAGCTTCCTGCTCACCCCCGCGGGCATCACCGAAGCGTGGCCGGTCACGAGTGCGAGCTGCCTGAGCGTCGAGGACGTTCCGCCGCTTCTGGCATTGAAGCCCGAGGTGGTGATCGTGGGCACCGGCGAGCGTCAGGTATTTCCGGCCGCCGCATTCATGGCCGGCTTCCTGCGCCAGGGCATCGGCATCGAAGTGATGGACAACGCAGCGGCCGCCCGTACCTACAACCTGCTGGCCGGCGAGGATCGGCAGGTGGTGGCCGGCTTCATCCTGCCACCGCCCTGATCGAGCACGTTTTGCGCCGTCGCGATCAGCGCGGCGGCAGATAGCTCAGCGGATCCACCGGATTGCCGTTCTTGCGGATCTGGAACTCCAGCTCGTTGCGGGTCGTGCCGGTGGAACCCATCTCGGCGATCTGCTGCCCGGCGGTCACCCGCTGGCCTTCCTTCACCAGGCGCTTGCGGTTGTGCCCGTAGGCCGACAGGAAACTGTCATTGTGCTTGATGATGACCAGTTCGCCGTAGCCGACCAGGCCATTGCCGCTGTAGACCACCACGCCATCGGCGGCGGCCCGCACCGGGTCGCCCGAAT
>CALCWL010000574.1 GCA_937906285.1 uncultured Rhodanobacter sp.
GCTGGCGCTGTGGGCGATGACCGTGGTGGTGGCGCCGATCTTCGGCCCGATCCTCGGCGGCTGGCTGACCGACAATTTCTCGTGGCCGTGGATCTTCTACATCAACGTGCCGGTCGGCGCGCTGGCGGCCCTGATCACCTGGGTGCTGCTGCACAAGCGGGAGACGAAAACCTTCAAGATGCCGATCGACGTGATCGGGCTGACCCTGCTGGTGGTCGGCGTGGGCGCGCTGCAGTTCATGCTGGACAACGGCAACGACCACGACTGGTTCGCCTCGCCGATGATCCTGACCCTGGGCATCATCGCGCTGGTCTGCCTCACCTTCCTGATCGTGTGGGAGCTGCACGCCAGACATCCGGTGGTCGAGCTGGCGCTGTTCAAGCGGCGCAACTTCACCGTGGCGGTGGTGGCGCTGTCGCTGGGCATGATGGCGTTCTTCGGCATCAACGTGGTGTTTCCGCTGTGGCTGCAGATCGACCTCGGCTACACCGCCACCTGGGCCGGCCTGGCCAGTGCGCCGGTCGGCGTGCTGGCGTTCCTTATGGCGCCGGTGATCGGCGCCAACATCCAGCGGCTGGAGCTGCGCGCGGTGGTGACGTTCGCCTTCATCGTGTTCGCGGTGACCTCGTTCTGGTTCGCCAGCTTCGACAGCTCGGCCTCGTTCGGCACCCTGGTGCTGCCGCGCTTCGTGATGGGCATCGGCATCGCCTGCTTCTTCATCCCGCTCAACCAGATGTATCTGTCCGGCCTGAATCCGGACCAGGTCGCCAGCGCCTCGGGGCTGGCGAACTTCTGCCGCACGCTGGCGTCGAGCGTCTCCACTGCGGCCACGGTGACGCTGTGGCAGCACCGCGGCGAATACCACCATGCCGTGCTGACCGAGCACATCACGCCGGCGGCACCGGCCGCGACCAGCTTCCTGCAGCGCCTGGAGCACGGCGGTTTTTCCATGCGGCAGGGGCTGGATGTGGTCGACCAGTTGATCACCCGCGAGGCGCTGACCTTGTCGGTCAACGACGTCTACCTCGTTTGCGCCGTGCTGTTCCTCGCCATGATCCCGCTGCTGTGGCTGGCCCGCCCGCCGTTCGGCAATGCCGGCGGCGCCCCGGGACACTGAAAAAAGCGGATTTGCTGCGCCCGGATGCCGCAGCATGAAACGGCGGCGCCGACTGGTGCGCCGCAATATCTTCTGCTAGCTTGTGGCGCATGGCACAAACCAAACGCATCATCAAGAAGTACCCGAACCGGCGTCTCTACGACACCGAGATCTCCAGCTACATCACGCTGGAAGAAGTCCGCCAGCTGGTGCTGGACAACGAGGATTTCGAGGTCCGCGACGCCAAGAGCGGCGAGGACCTGACCCGTTCGGTGCTGCTGCAGATCATCTCCGAGCACGAGGACAAGGGGCAGCCGATGCTGTCGCCGCAGCTCCTCAGCCAGATCATCCGCTTCTACGGCGACTCGCTGCAGGGCTTCATGGGCCCCTATCTGGAGCGCAGCCTGCAGGTCTTCCTCGACCAGCAGACCCAGTTCCGCAGCCAGCTCAACAACCTCATGGGGCAAACCCCATGGAACACGCTGAACGACCTGACCGAGCGCAACATGGCGGCGTTCCAGGCGATGCAGCGCGGCCTGATGGACACCGCCGCCAAGGTAATGCCGACCCCGCCGCCGACCGGCACACGTGGCGGCAAGAAGTCCGGCTGACCCCCGCGCCGTGACGGCCCCGCTCCGTCACCGGCGCCCCACCCCTTCCCGGACGCTGCAGCACAACATGTGCTGCCATGCAGCGTGAGCCGGCCAGCGAAGCGATCCCGATGAATCAGACCAACACTTCACGACGCGTTGCCATCGTCACCGGCGGCATCGGCGGACTGGGCACCGAAATCTGCCGCCACCTCGCCCGCGCCGGGCGTCAGGTGGTGGCACTCGACCTGGCCGCACGCAGCGAACGGGTCGCCGCCTTCCACGGCGAACTCTCCGAATTCGGTGGCGCGGTCGACTTCGCACCGCTCGACGTCAGCGATTTCGAAAGTTGCCGGCAGGCGCTCGCGCAGGTCGAAAACCGCCACGGCAGCGTCGACATCGTCATCAACGCCGCCGGCATCACCCGCGATGCCAGCCTGCGCAAGATGAGCCCGCAGCAATGGCACGAACTGATGCAGGTGAACCTGGACGGCGTGTTCAACATCTGCCGCAACGTGGTCGACGGCATGAGCGCGCGCGGCTTCGGTCGCATCGTCAACATCAGCTCGGTCAACGGACAGACCGGCCAGTTCGGCCAGACCAACTACTCCGCCGCCAAGGCCGGCGTGCACGGCTTCAGCATGGCGCTGGCGCGCGAAACGGCGCGCAAGGGCATCACCGTCAACACCGTCTCGCCCGGCTACTGCGACACGCCGATGGTGGCGGCCGTGCCCGACGACATCCGCGCCCAGATCATCGCCGGCATTCCGGTCGGCCGGCTCGGCTCGCCGGCGGACATCGCCCGCGCCGTGGCTTTCCTCGCCGCCGACGACGCCGGCTACATCACCGGCGCCAACCTGCCGGTGAACGGCGGTTACTTCATGAGCTTCTGAGCGTCCCGGCTCAACCTGCGTTGCGGGCGGCAGCAAGTGCCTGCCGCCGCGCCAGCCACACGCCGCCGGCGGTCAGCGCCAGCGCCAACGCCTGGGCCAGCAGGCCCTGCAGCGTCGGGTGAATGCCCAGCAACGGGATCGAGACGAACGACACGGCGTCGGCGCCGACCACGCCAGCCTCCTGCAGCGCGGCAATGCCGTTGCCGGCAAACACCACCGCCAGCAGCGCCAGCAAGGCCGAGGTCGCGGTGAAGAACGGTCCGATCGGCAGGCGCACGCTGTACTTCAGGATCGCCCAGGCCACCAGCGCCAGCAGCAGCGCCGCCGTGAGCATGCCGGCGATCACGTAGTGCTGCCCCTCGCTGCCCACCTGCACCCACAGGGTCTGGTAGAACAGTACGATCTCGAACAGCTCGCGGTACACGGCCAGGAACGCCACGCCGGCCATCGCCCACAAGGTGCCCTTGCCCAGCGCGGCATTCACCCGCGTGCGGATGAATGCGCTCCATGCCTGCGCGTACGATTTGCTGTGCAGCCAGTAGCCGACGTACAGCAGCATCGCCGCGGCGATCAGTGCGGTGACGCCCTCGGTGACCTCGCGATTGGCGCCGGAGATCGCCAGCAGATAGCTCGATACCACCCACGTCGCCGTGCCCAGCAGCACCGCCGCCATCCAGCCGAAGTGGATGTAAGGCATCGCATCGCGGCGCCCGGTCTTGTGCACGAACGCGATGATCGCCGCGAGCACCAGGATGGCCTCCAGGCCCTCGCGCAGCAGGATCAGCAGCGCGCTGAGAAAGGCTGTCAGCGGCGACAGCTCGCCCGCTGCAAGCTCCTGTTCGGCACGGTCGAGCAGGCCGTCGATGCGCTTGACCTGCGCGGCGACCTCAGCCACCGGCGGCCCCTGGGCGATGGTCGTGCGCAAGGCCATCATCCGGGTCTCCACCTCCCGTCGCAGCGGGGCGTCGACGTTGTCGAGGCTCGCCTCGACCAGTTCGAAGCCTTCCAGGTAGGCACCGATGGCCAGTTGCCGCGCCATGTCGCGATCGCCGCGGCGATAGGCGGCGAGGCTGGCGTCGAGCTTGCCGCGGGTGATTGCCAGCGGCGCGGGCGCCGCCGCCTGGATCGACGCCGGATGCGCAGCCAGATAAGCCTGAACCGCCACCAGTTGCGCGCCTTCGCGCTGCGCCACGTCATTCGGCGCCTTCGTCACGAGGTCGCCGAAGTCCTTGAACTGCGCCTTGCCGATGCCTTGCTGCCAGGCCGTGGCCCCGGCCTGCAACTGCGCGGGCGTGGCGCGCAGGCCGGCGACGTAGAACGCCAGTGACCAGCGCTCGGTCTCGGACAGTTCCGGGAACGGCCGCATCGGCGTGCCGGCCACGCCCAGCGTGATGGTGTTGTACAGCCCGTAGATGCTGCGCGCATCCATCCTTGCCGCATCATGGAAATTGCTGGGCACCGGATCGAGTCCGGCCGCCAGCACGCCGTCGCCATGGCCGCTGACGCCGTGGCAGGCGGCGCAATCGGCGGCATACAGGCGTGCACCCGCGGCAAGGTCCGGCGGCTGCCGCGGCGCCACGCTCAGCTGCCAGACGCGGATGATGTCCCAACGCAACGCATTGGCCGCCGCGGCCACCGCCTTGCCATTGGTCTTCGTCGCGATCGCCGCGCGCAGGGCCTGCGCCTTGCCCACCAGTTCCGCCTGCCCCGTCTGTGCCGGCAACTGCTGCAGCAACGCCAGCGACTGCGTGGCGAATTCGAGCTGCTCGGCATACTCGCCCTGGTCAAGCACCTTGCCGTCGCGCACGAACTGGGGGTAGTCCACGCTGATGTAATCGAGCATGTGCACGATCGTCTGCGCCTTGTCCGCGGCAGGCGCAGGTGCGGCTGCCGTCGCCGTGGCCGCAACGACGAGCACGCCCAGGCCCAGCAACCAGGCGAGGCAGAACGAAGATGGACGACGACGAGGCGTATGCATGACGGAGCGGATTCCAGGCAGCGCCCGGCCAGGGGCGACGGAAAAACGGAAGGCACCATTGTCGCGAATGAGCGCATCAACTGCAAATGAGAATGATTCACGAAAATGTCGTATCCCCCTGTACTCCGGCGGCCGCGCTGACCCGACCGAAACTTCCTGCGTCACGACACCGCGCCCGTGCGGCCCTGGAACCCGCTCATTGACCGGAAATGGCAAGAAGCCGGCCACCTCCACGTTCAACGCCGGCACCTGTGGCGCGGAATCCGCGGCGGACGACTGCGGCTACTCGCACAGCGACGTGGTGGGTGGCGGCATTCAATGCCGTCGGCGTGACCTGCCAGTAGACCAGCGGCAAACCTGCCGTTGAACGAGGGCCGGTCCGCAAGGGCCGGCCCTTCCCGTTGCCGCGACAGCCTGCCGAACATGCCGGCACGAAACGGACGATCCGGGATTGCAGTCGCGCGGCGCTTGCGGAACAGTGTGCGGATTCCTTCTCCGGATCGCAGCATGGCGCAGCAACCCATCACCCTCATCGGCGGCGGCCTGGTCGGTGCCTTGCTGGCACAGCAACTGGCCCGGCGCGGTTTCGCCGTCGACGTCTTCGAAAAGCGCCCCGACCCGCGACTGAGCAGCTTCCTGGGCCGCTCCAGCGCATCCTGCGCCCGCGGCACTCGCCCATCCGTGGACAGCGGCGGACGCTCGATCAACCTGGCACTGGCCGAGCGCGGCCTGCAGGCACTGCGCACGGCCGGCCTGGCCGACACCGTGCTGCAACGTGCGGTGATGATGCGCGGGCGCATGGTGCACGGACGCGACGGCCACAGCGGCCTGCAGCGCTACGGCGTGGACGACAGCGAGGTGATCTGGTCGGTCTCGCGCGGCGCGCTGAACATGCTGCTGCTGGATGCCGCCGAAGCAGCCGGCGCACGCTTCCACTTCGGCCAGTCGCTGCTCGGCGTCGACTTCGCACGGCAGCGCATCCGCCTCGCCGACGCGGCCGGCACGGAACGCGAACGGGACGCCGGCCTGCTGCTCGGCGCCGACGGCGCCGGCTCCGCCGTGCGCGCGGCGATGAACGCGCATGCGCCGCTGGGCGAGCGCGTCGAAGCGCTCGGCCACGGCTACAAGGAACTGGAGATTCCCCCGGCCGGCGAGCTGCCGGCCGCGGTGCTGTCGCACAGCGGCGGCCACGACCAGTTCGCGCTGGAGCCGCACGCGCTGCACATCTGGCCGCGCGG
>CALCWL010000575.1 GCA_937906285.1 uncultured Rhodanobacter sp.
CCAGGTCGAGCACCCGGTGACCGAGTTCATCACCGGCGTGGACCTGGTGCGCGAGCAGTTGCTGATCGCTGGCGGCGAGAAGCTGTCGATCCGCCAGGAGGACATCGAGATCAACGGCCACGCGATCGAGTGCCGCATCAACGCCGAGGACCCGGACACCTTCATGCCCAGTCCCGGCACGGTGAGGCGCTTCGAGGCGCCGGGCGGCCCCGGCGTGCGCGTGGACACCCACCTCTACGACGGCTACCGCATCCCGCCCAACTACGACTCGATGATCGGCAAGCTGATCGTGCACGGCCCGGACCGCAAGACCGCCATCGCGCGCATGCAGCTGGCGCTGGCCGAAACGGTGATCGAAGGCGTCAAGTGCAACATCCCGCTGCAGCAGCGGATCATGGCCGACGTCGGCTTCCAGCACGGTAGCCAGAACATCCATTACCTCGAGAAGCGGATGGCCGAGCAGAAGGAAAAGGCCGCCGCCGGCGCGGCAGAGAAGTGAGCGACGGGAAGTGAGCAGAGGGAAGGCGCGCACGCCCGGCGCCTCTCCCCTGCGACACACTTGCCAGGCTCCCGCACTTCCCTCACTTCCCAACTCCCCACTCCTCGCCCATGCCCTTCCTCGAACTCTCCCTGATCGTCCGCACCGAGCAGCAGCCGCGCGTGGAAGAGGCGCTGGAGGATCTCGGCGCGCTGTCGATCACCCTGCGCGATGCCGACGCCGAGACGGCGGACGAGCAGGCGATCTTCGAGCCGGGCGTGGGCGAGCTGCCGCTGTGGCCGACGATCACGCTGGATGCGCTGTTCGACGAGCACGCCGACCGGCGCGGCCTGGCTGCGACACTGGGCGACCTGCTGCCGTGGCTGGAGCCGGATCAGCTGAGCTTCCGCGACGTCGCCGACCAGGATTGGGAGCGTGCGTGGATGGACCAGTTCAAGCCGATGGCATTCGGCTGCCGGCTGTGGATCTATCCGTGGAACGTCGAGCCACCAACCGGTGACGACAGCGTCGTCGTGCGGCTCGATCCGGGCCTCGCCTTCGGCAGCGGTACCCACCCGACCACCGCACTGTGCCTGGAATGGCTGGACGGGCTCGACCTGCAGGGCAAGACGATCACCGATTACGGCTGCGGCTCCGGCATCCTGGCGATCGCCGCGTTGAAGCTCGGCGCCGCCGCGGCGATCGGCATCGACAACGATCCGCAGGCACTCACCGCCTCGGCCGACAACGCTGCGCGCAACGGCGTGGTCGATCGCCTGACGCTGTTCCTGCCGGAAGATCACCCCGGCGATGCCACCGACGTGTTCGTGGCCAACATCCTCGCCGGGCCGCTCGACGCGCTGGCGCCGACCTTCGCGGCCGCGGCAAAACCCGGCGCGCCATTCGCGATCTCCGGCATCCTCGCCGGCCAGCAGGACGAGTTGCTGACGCGGTACGCGGAATGGTTCGAGGACTTGCGCGCAGATCGCCGCGACGACTGGGTACGTATCAGCGGGCGTCGTCGCCCCTGACGCCGCCGCGTCGCATGCTCCGGGCAGCCTGTTAAGCTTGCGCGATACCGGTTGAAGCGGCGACGCATGTATACCCAATGCCCCGAATGCCTGTCAGTGTTTTCGCTGGATGCACGGACGCTGGCGAAGGCACACGGACACGTGGTGTGCGGGCATTGCAACGCCAGCTTCGGCAGCCTGGCCACGCTCACCGAGCAATTGCCGCCCGAGCCGTTCGTCGAACTGGCCGTCAACGAGCCCGCGCTGGAACCGCCGCTGCTGGACCTGGTGGTCTATCGGCCGCAACCCGAGCCGGTGGTGGTGGCGATCGAACAACCAGCCAGCGCACCGCCCGGGGATTTTTCGCAACTGGTGTTCGCACCGCGCTTCGCCCGCGAGTCGCGCGGCCGCGCCGGCAAGCGCGCGCGCGGGAAGGCCCATCGCATGCGCGCTGCCTCGGGCGAGCGCAACTGGCCGTGGATGCTTGCCTGCGGCGTGCTGACGTTGCTGTTGCTGGCGCAACTGGGGTGGGCCAAGCGCGACGCGCTGATCCGCGACCCGACCGTGGGCGGCTGGTTGCGCAGCAGTTGTGCCGTGCTGCACTGCCGGCTGCCACTGGTGGCCGCGCCGGAGCGTCTGCGCCTGCTCGCCAGCAACGTGCAGGCGCACCCCAGCGTGCCGAACGCACTGATGATCAGCGCCAGCGTGCGCAACGACGCTCGCTTCGCGCAGCCCTATCCAGTGGTGACGGTGACGCTGTCCGACGCGCAAGGCAAGCGACTGGCCATGCGCCGGCTGCAGCCGACGGAGTATCTCGACGACCCTGCGACCTTGCGTCGCGGCCTGGCGCCCGGTGCCGTGGCGGTGCTGCTGCTGGAGGTCAGGGACCCCGGTGACCAGGCCGTCGCGTTCGAGTTCGGCTTCGAATGAAACGTGCCTCGCAACATGGGTGGCGACGCCTCTGCTGAACGGATCATGGTCTCGCGCGCTTGTCGAGGGGACTTAAAATCGACCGCGCACAAGGGTAGACTCAGGCGCTCGCACCGATTGCCCGCCGGCATTCGATTCATGCTGCGAATGCACCAACTGACACCAGTGAACGCAGCGGCCCTCGCAGCCGCCGCACCGCATGCGAGGGAAAGTATCCGTGAATGCCGCCAGACTGCCTGCCGCCGAGGCTGCCGTATCGACCTCGTCGCAAGCCGGGCTTGCGCACGGCTCCAGCAGCGCCCTGAGCGAATGCGTCAGCCGCACGGTGCGCCGCTACCTCGCCGACATCGGCGATACCGAATGCAGCGAAGGGCTGCACGCACTGGTGCTGCGCGAGGTCGAGGTGCCGTTGCTGCGCGAGGTGCTGGCCTTCCACGGCGGCAACCAGAGCCGCGCCGCCGCGGCACTGGGCATCAATCGCGCCACGCTGCGCAAGAAGCTGGCCGCGCACGGGTTGCTTTGACTTCAGGGAATCGGGAATAGGGAATGGGGAATCGGAAAGCAGGCTGTGCCGATGCCCCCCTTCTCGTCGCGTTCCCGCTTCTCGATTCCCTCTTCCCCATTCCCTATTCCCTCCGAGAAAAGCCATGTCCGTCCCTGCCGTCGTTCCCGTTCGCCGCGCGCTGCTCAGCGTTTCCGACAAGACGGGGTTGGTCGGGTTGGCGCGGCGGCTGGCGGCGAAGGGGGTGGAGCTGCTTTCCACCGGCGGCTCGGCGCGCACGTTGCGCGAGGCGGGCATCGCAGTGACCGAGGTCAGCGACGTCACCGGCTTCCCCGAGATCATGGACGGCCGCGTGAAGACCCTGCACCCGAAGG
>CALCWL010000576.1 GCA_937906285.1 uncultured Rhodanobacter sp.
TGGGCGAGGCGCTGCACGCGATCCTCGACGTCACCATCGTCTATCCGCATGGCCCGTGCACGATCGCGGACCTGATCGCGGGCCGCGTGCGCGAGGTTCGCGTGCATGTACGCGAGCGCCCGATCGGTCGTGAGCTGATCGGCAGTTACGACGAGGACGCCGCGTTCCGTGGCCGGGTCAAGGCCTGGATGAACGCCTTGTGGAGCGAGAAGGACGCCCAGGCCGCCCGCATGCAGCTGGCGCCCGGTGCCCATTCGACGGGAGAATGAGATGCGCATCCTGATCGTGGGGGCCGGGGCCACCGGCGGCTATTTCGGCGGACGCCTGCTGCAGCACGGGCGGGATGTGACCTTCCTGGTGCGGGCCAGGCGCGCACGGCAATTGGCCGAACACGGGCTGGCGATCCGCAGCGCCACCGGTGACGTTGACATTCCCGCGCCGCCGACGCTGTCGGCGAGCGAACTGGCCGAGCCGTTCGACCTGATCGTGCTCAGCTGCAAGGCCTATGCTCTGGACCAGGCGCTGGAAGACATCGTGCCGGCCGTGGGCGCCGACACCACCATCCTGCCGGTGCTCAACGGCATGCGGCAGCTGGATCGGCTGGACGAGAAGTTCGGCACGCGGCAGGTGCTGGGCGGCCAGTGCGTGATTTCCTCAACGCTGGACGACGGTGGCGTCGTGCGGCACCTCAACCGCATGCACAGCATCACCTTCGGCGAACGCGACGGCGCCCGCTCCAGGCGGATGCGACAGATCACCGCCGAGCTGTCCGATGCCGGCTTCGACGCGCGACCCAGCGACGCGATCGTGCAGGAAATGTGGGACAAGTGGTTTTTCCTGACCTCGCTGGCTGGCATCACCTGCCTGATGCGCGGAGCGATCGGCGAGATCGAGGCGGCGCCCGGCGGTCGCGCCGCAGCGCTTGCCCTGCTGGAGGAATGTCGCGCGACGGCGGCAGCCGCCGGCCACGCGCCGCACGAACGCGTGCTGGAACGCGCACGCGGGATGCTGACGGAACCGGGTTCGCGCCTCGAAGCCTCCATGCTGCGTGACCTGCGCCAAGGCCATTCGACCGAAGCCGACCATGTGGTGGGCGACATGCTCGCGCGCGCGCGACAGGCGCAGTTGCCGTCCGCGATGCTGGAACTCGCCTATGCGCACCTCAAGGTGTACGAGGCCCATCGGCTGGGCGCCGCGTCGGCATGAGTCGATCCAGCGTGCGCGCTTGCTGCAGATCATGGCCGGCCGGCACGCCGCGCACTACCATGCACGCATGACCGAGCCACGCGCTGCCATCGCATTTCGCACCGCCCGCGCCACGGACGTCCCCGCCATCGTCGCGCTGGTCGAATCGGCGTATCGCGGCGAATCCGGCCTGCGCGGCTGGACCACCGAATCCCACCTGCTCGACGGTCAGCGCACCGACGCGGCCGACGTCGAGGCGCTGATCGCACGGCCGGACAGCTGCGTGCTGCTGGCGCTTCGTGATGGCGCGCTGGTGGCGAGCTGCCACGTCGAGCGGCAGGGCGCGGCAGGCTATTTCGGCATGTTTGCGGTTGACCCGGCGGAGCAGGGCCACGGTGTGGGCAGGCGGGTGCTGGCCGAAGCGGAACGCATCGCGCGCGAACAGTGGCGTTGCAGTGCGATGCGCATGACCGTGATCGTGCAGCGCGAGGAGCTGATCGCCTGGTACGGCCGGCGCGGCTATCGGCGCACCGGCGAACGACTGCCGTTCCCGTACGGCAACGAGCGCTTCGGCATTCCGCGCCGCGACGATCTGTGCTTCGAGGTGCTGCTCAAGGAGTTTGCGGAGGTGCCTGCATGAACGGATGGACCAGGGTCGGCACGCGCAGCGATTTCCTGCCCGGGGAGTACAAGGTGGTGTGGGACGGCGACACGTCGATCGCCGTGTACAACATCGACGGTGCGTTGTATGCGGTCGAGGACACCTGCACCCACGATGGCGGCGAGCTGGCCGGCGGCGAGGTATTCGGCTTCGAGGTGGAGTGCCCGCGC
>CALCWL010000577.1 GCA_937906285.1 uncultured Rhodanobacter sp.
GCCACGGTCACCGGCATGTCCTCGACGGTGAATTCGTAGATCGCTTCCATGCCCAGGTCGGCGAAGCCGACCACACGCGAGGCCTTGATCGCCTTGGAGACCAGGTAGGCCGCGCCGCCCACCGCCATCAGGTACACCGAGCGGTGCTTCTTGATCGCCTCGATCGCCGCGGGGCCGCGCTCGGCCTTGCCGACCATGCCGAGCAGACCGGTCTGCGCCAGCACCTGCTCGGTGAACTTGTCCATGCGCGTCGCCGTGGTGGGGCCGGCCGGGCCGACCACTTCCTCGCGCACCGGATCGACCGGGCCTACGTAGTAGATGAAGCGGTTCTTGAAATCCACCGGCAGCGGCTCGCCCTTGTTGAGCATCTCGACCATGCGCTTGTGTGCGGCGTCGCGACCGGTGAGCAGCTTGCCGTTGAGCAGCAGGGTCTCGCCTGGCTTCCAGCTGGCGACCTCATCGCGGGTCACCGTGTCCAGGTTCACCCGACGACCCTTGGACGCGTCATGGGTGAGCTTCGGCCAGTCGTCCAGCGACGGCGGATCGAGCATCACCGGACCGCTGCCGTCGAGCACGAAGTGCGCGTGGCGGGTGGCGGCGCAGTTGGGGATCATCGCCACCGGCAGGTTCGCCGCGTGGGTCGGGAAATCCTTCACCTTGACGTCGAGCACGGTGGTCAGACCGCCCAGGCCCTGCGCGCCGATGCCGAGCGCATTGACCTTCTCGAACAGCTCGATGCGCAGTTCCTCGGCGCGGTTCGCCGGGCCGCGCGCGATCAGCTCCTGGATGTCGATCGGCTCCATCAGCGCCTCCTTCGCCATCAGCATCGCCTTCTCGGCGGTGCCGCCGATGCCGATGCCGAGCATGCCCGGCGGGCACCAGCCGGCGCCCATGGTGGGCACGGTCTTCAGCACCCAGTCCACGATGGAGTCGGACGGGTTGAGCATGACGAACTTCGACTTCGCCTCGGAGCCGCCGCCCTTGGCCGCCACGATCACCTCCACCGTGTCGCCCGGCACGATCGACATGTTCACCACCGAGGGCGTGTTGTCCCTGGTGTTGATGCGCTTGCCGGCCGGGTCGGCCAGCACGCTTGCGCGCAGCTTGTTGTCCGGGTTCAGGTAGGCGCGGCGCACGCCTTCGTTGGCCATGTCCTCCAGCGACATGGTGGCGTCGTCCCAGCGCACGTTCATACCCACTTTCAGGAACACGGTGACGATGCCGGTGTCCTGGCACAGCGGCCGGTGGCCCTCGGCGGCCATACGCGAGTTGATCAGGATCTGGGCCATCGCGTCCTTCGCCGCGGGCGATTCCTCGCGCTCGTACGCGGCGGCCAGGCTCTTGATGTAGTCGACCGGGTGGTAGTAGCTGATGTACTGCAGCGCGTCGGCGACGGACTGGATCAGGTCTTCTTGCTTGATGGAGGCCATGGATTCGCTGTGGGCAGACCGGGAAAACCGCCATTGTGCCGCACCGGCCACCGGCGGCAAAACCCGACCGGGCGCAGTGCAGCCCGGCCTGCGGACGAAGGCACCCGGGCGTCTTTATCTCGGCAGGCATTTGGTACTAATCTCGCGCGAGCGGCGCAACGCCGGTCGTCAGGGGGAACTGACGACGTCGCTGGGGAAGTTGCAATTCGCACGTGAAACGCAGGGCTGAGCTCCAAAGCGCCGCCACCTTCCGTTTGTTGCCTGCCGAAAGTGCATCCGCTTTCCAGCCAGCCCTGACCACTCCAGGGAGAAGCACTCATGCACTTCACATTGCGCAGGAAAGTTCTCGCCATCAGCCTCGCGGCCATGCTGACCAGCGTGGCCACCTCGGTCCCCGCCGCGGGATTGCAGGCCGTCACCGACCAGGGCCTGGCACCCACCGACCAGAGCGTCACCGTCAGCCTCGTGCTGCGATTGCGCCACGAGGCCGAGCTTGAAAATTACGTTCGCCAGACCGCCACGCCCGGCAGCGCGAACTTCCGGAAATTCCTCACCACGGCGCAGTTCGCCGAACGCTACGGAGCCACCGACGCACAAATCGCCAAGATCCAGAGCTACCTGGGCCAGCATGGCCTGCGGGGCGAGCTGCTGGACAACCACATGGTGATCAGCGTGCGCGGCACGATCGGCCAGTTCAGCCAGCTGTTCGGCACGCCGGTGCACAACTACGTGTCACGCAAGACGGGCCAGCGCTTCCACCGCCCGGCGCGTCCGCTGGTGATGCCGGTCGGCCTGGGCGACAACGTGATCCTGGCCAGCGGCCTCAGCAACGAGTGGCATTACGTGCCCCACCACACCTCGAAGCTGCCGGTGACCAACCTGCGCCTGGCCAACCCGCCGACCACGTTGTCAGCACAGGCGGCAGCGGCCGGCAACCCCACCGCCACCGGCGTGCCCGGCCAGTACACCGTGGGCGACGTGGCCGACATGTACAACATCAACCCGCTGTACCAGCGCGGCATCACCGGCCAGGGTTCGACCCTGGCCATCGTCACCCTGGCCACCTTCGACCCGGCCGACGCGGAGGATTACTGGACCGCGATCGGGCTGGACACCAAGCCGAACCGCATCACCCAGGTGCATGTCGATGGCGGCGGCGGCACCAATGGCGCGGACGAGACCACGCTCGACGTGCAGCAGGCCGGGGGGCTGGCGCCTCAGGCCAACATCATCGTCTATGACGCGCCGAACGCGGGCTCGGGCTTCGTCGACGCGTTCGCCCGCGCAGTCTCCGACAACCAGGCCGACAGCATCTCGGCCAGTTGGGGTCTGGGCGAGATCTTCAACTTCGCCGCGCTGAACGTGGACGGCGCGCGCAATACCGACACCACCGACGTCGGCGACTTGCGTGCCTATCACCAGATTTTCCTGGAGGCGGCCGTACAGGGGCAGTCGATGTTCGCCGCCAGCGGCGACTCCGGCGCCTACGACACGGTGCGCGCCCTCGGCACCGGCGACGGACCGGGCGACTTCAGCGCTCCGCTCACCGTCGATTCCCCGGCGTCGGATCCTTACATCACCGCCGCCGGCGGCACCACGGTGCCGGTGAAGTTCGTCAACTCCTCCGGCCAGGTGGTGTTGTCGATCGATCAGGAGAGCGTGTGGGGCTGGGATTACCTGCTGCCGTTCGTGCCGAGCCGCGACTACGTGTTCTCGGTCGGCGGCGGCGGCGGCGTCAGCGTGTACTGGCGCCAGCCGCTGTACCAGTTCTTCACCAGCGGTGTGGAGCGCAGCGAGAAGAATCAGGCACTGACCTACAACGATCCGGCCACCGGCCCGTACACCTACCTGAAGCTGCCCGGCAACTTCAAGGGTCGCAACCTGCCGGACATCTCGCTCAATGCGGATCCGGAAACCGGCTATCTGCTGGTATTCCAGGGGGGCCTGTACAGCTCCGGCGGCACCAGCTTCGTGGCGCCGCAGCTGAACGGCATCACCGCGCTGCTGCGGCAGAGCACGGGCCATCGCATCGGCCTGTGGAATCCGCACATGTATCTGCTGCAGAACCTGTTCGGCTACGGCAAGTGGTCGGCGTTCAACCGCATCAGCGCCGGCAACAACTGGTTCTACGCCGGCAACGGCCACTACAACCCGGGCGCCGGCATCGGCACGCTGAACGTGGAGAATTTCGACACGTTCCTGCGCGTGGGCTTCTGAGCGAACACCCGGCCCGCGCCCAGTGCGCGGGCCGGTTCGCCGGCTTGCCGCCGGTTGCCATCAATGCGATCTTCCGGCGACTCTCCCTCCCCGGAACCGCCATGCCTCCCCGCCGTTTCCTGCAGCTGGACGTCTTCGCCGACCGGTTGTTCGCCGGCAATCCGCTGGCCGTGGTGGTGGACGCCGAAGGGCTGGATGGCGCGAGCATGCAGCGCATCGCGCGCTGGACCAACCTCTCCGAAACCGCGTTTCTGCTGCCGCCGACGCAGCCGCAGGCCGACTATCGCGTGCGCATCTTCACTCCGCGGCAGGAGCTGCCGTTCGCCGGCCACCCCAGCGTGGGCAGCGCGTATGCGGCGATCGAGGCGGGGCTGGTCGATGCCGGCAAGCGCGCGCTGGTCCAGCAATGCACCGCCGGCCTGCTGCCGGTGCGCGTTTGCGGCGATGGCCCGACGCGGATCATCCACGTGCAGGCGCCGCCGGCCCGCTGCCGCGAAATCGACGATGCCTTGCGCGCGCAGCTTGCGGCGGCGCTGCAGGTGGAACTCGCGCAGGATGACGTCGCGCTGGTCGACAACGGCCCGCACTGGATCGTGTGCAACCTTGGTGTGGCTGGATCGGTGCGCGCGCTGCAGCCGGACATGGCGGCGCTCGCCGGGATGTGCCTGCGCCACGAGGCAGTAGGCGTCAGCGTGTTCGGGCGTGAACGTTCCGGCGCCGCGGCCATGGCGGTGCGCGCCTTCTGCCCCGCCGACGGCATCCCGGAGGATCCGGTCACCGGCAGCGCCAACGCGGCGATCATGGCCTGGATCGGTGCGTGCGGCGATCGTGACGGCTATGGCCTGAGCTACGTCGTCAGCCAGGGCCGCGAGGTGGGTCGCGACGGCCTGGTCGAGGTGGCGCGCGACGCCAGCACGGGCGTCGTCACCATCGGCGGTGCCTGCGTCATCGGCGTGCGCGGCGAATTGCAGCTGCCCACCGCGGACTGATCATCGCCATCTTGCCGAACGCGCGGTGCGCCGCCATGCTGTCGCGCCGCCATCCGCATGACCCGACCGATGCCCCCAGCCAACCTCTCCGCCAGTTACCTGCGCAGCCTGCGCCCGCGGGATGCCGCGCTGGTGGTGGTCGGCGGCATCATCGGCGGCGGCATCTTCCTCAATCCCGGCATCGTGGCGCAGCGCACCGAGTCGGGGCTGGCGCTGCTGCTGATGTGGG
>CALCWL010000578.1 GCA_937906285.1 uncultured Rhodanobacter sp.
GCGCGCAGCTGCTGCGCATCCTGCAGCGCCAGCATGTGGAACTGAGCCGCAGCACCGCGGCGATCAAGGTCAGCATGCCGAAGGCGAAGGGCGACGACGGCAAGGAAAACAAGGCCGCCACGCGCCGCTTCCCCGCCGGCAGCATCGTGGTGCGCATGGACCAGCCCTACTCGCGCATCGCCGACACCCTGCTCGATCGCCAGTACTGGTCGCCGAAGGATCCGCAGCAGCACCCTTACGACGACACCGCCTGGTCGATGGGCGACCTGTTCGACGTGGAGGTGGTGCGCGTCACCGACAACGCCATCCTGAAGGCGCCGATGCGCAAGCTGGATGCCGCGGTGGACGTGCCCTCGGGGCTGGCCGCGATCGACCTGCCGAACGCGAGACTCCCGCGCGTCGCGGTGATGCACACCTGGCTCAGCACGCAGACCGAGGGCTGGTGGCGCATGGCGCTGGACCAGTTGCAGGTGAAGTACGACTACATCAGCACCCAGGACGTGGCGAAACTGGCCGACCTGCGCGCGAAGTACGACGTGATCCTGTTCGGCCCGATCGGCAACACGCCTAGCCGCCGGATCATCGATGGCCTGCCGATGTGGGGCGAGCCGATGCCGTGGAAGACCACCGCGCTGACCCCCAACATCGGCCGCATCGACAGCACCGACGACATCCGGCCCGGCCTGGGCGAATCCGGCGTGGCCAACCTCAAGCGCTTCGTGCATGAAGGCGGCCTGCTGATCACCGCCGAGGACACCGCGCGCTTCGCGATCGACGTGGGCCTGGCGCCGGGCGTCTCGGTCACGCCGACCGACAAGCTGAAGGTGGTCGGCAGCGTGCTGCAGGCGCAGTTCGTCGACCGCAAGAACCCGATCGCGGCCAGCTATGGGCGCGACGATCTGGCGATCTACAGCGCCGAAGGGCAGTCGTTCAAGGTCTCCAACCTCCTCACCGGCGACCACGGCCTGCCGACGGCCAAGGATTTCCAGCGCGCCACCGGCCGCGGTGGCCCGCACGACACCGACACGCCCGAGGGACGCGCCGCCGTCGAACCCGAGGCGTTGCCCGACGTCAAGCCATGGCAGGCCACGCCGCTCAACGCCGAACAGACGCGCAACAATCCCTGGGTGATCCCGACGGACCAGCGGCCCAAGGTGATCCTGCGCTTCGCCGCGGCGGACAAGCTGCTGATCGCCGGCCTGCTCGACCACGGCAGCGAGATGGCCGAGCGCGCCGCCGTGGTCGATGCGCGCTACGGCAAGGGCCACGTGCTGCTGTTCGCCAGCAACCCGATGTGGCGCGGCGAAACCATCGGCAGCTACCCGCTGGTGCTCAACGCCATCGTCCATTTCGACAAGCTGGACGCGCCGGCGAAACCTTGAGCCGAGCACACGCGGAGGAGCCCGCTCGCGGGCGATGCTCTTGAGCAGGGATCAGGGAAGGTCCGAACAATCCGTCATCCCGGCGAACGCTGGGATCCAGCGCCTCGGCAATTATTTGAAGGCACTGGATTCCAGCGTTCGCTGGAATGACGGGCAAAGACTTGATCAAAGCATCCTTGGGGATTCGGGATTCGGCAAAAACAAGAGCCGGCGGACACTGCCCGCCGGCTCTTTATTGCCCGCGAAACGCGCCTAGGGTTGCTTGGCCGGCGGCGCCATCATCCTGTCGCGTTTGGCCTTGAACGGGCTGTCGGCATACCACGCCGGCCACACGCCGGCATGGCTCAGGTACTGGCCCAGTTCGTACAGCGCCTGGGTGTCTTCGAGGATGCCCGAGTAATCCCAGTGCGGATCGAACACGTCGTTCGGCGTGTGGTAGCGGTGCGCGGTGTAATCCTCGGCGGCCTTGCGACCGGCCGCCTCGCCGCCCTCCAGCA
>CALCWL010000579.1 GCA_937906285.1 uncultured Rhodanobacter sp.
ATCGAGACGGCGGTGTTGTAGCCCATCAGCACATTCTTGCCGACGGTCAGCTGCTTGAACCAGCGCAAGTCGTCCGGCAGGTGCCACGGCAGGTGGCCCTTGCGGCCGATCGCGAAGTTTTCATCGAGTGCGGCAATGAGCGAAATGGCCATGGGAAATCCTTGCAATCGTGATCGTCGAAAAGGCGGCCACAGGGGCGCCGCGGGATGTCTGGAATCTTAGCAGGCCGCGCCGAGCGCGGAATCAGACTGCCACCGCGGCCTTGATCGCCGGGTGCGATTGATAATCTTCGATCGCGATGTCCTCGTAACGGAAGTCGAACACCGAGCGCACCTCGGGATTCAGCACCAGTCGCGGCAGCGGCAGCGGTTGACGGCTCAGCTGCAAGCGTGCCTGCTCGACATGGTTGTCGTACAAATGCGCGTCGCCCAGGGTATGCACGAAATCGCCCACGGCCAGGCCGCAAACCTGCGCGATCATGTGCGTCAGCAGCGCGTAACTCGCGATGTTGAACGGCACGCCGAGGAAGATGTCCCCCGATCGCTGGTAGAGCTGGCAGCTCAGCTTGCCGCCGGCCACGTAGAACTGGAACAGCGTGTGGCACGGCATCAGCGCCATCTTCGGCAACTCGCCGACGTTCCAGGCGCTGACGATCAGGCGCCGCGAATCGGGGTTGCGCCTGATCTCGTCCACCACCCAGGAAATCTGATCGATCGCGCCGCCATCGATGGTCGGCCACGCACGCCACTGCCGGCCGTAGACTGGACCGAGATCGCCGTTGGCGTCGGCCCACTCGTCCCAGATGCGCACACCGTGCTCCTTGAGATAGGCGATGTTGGTGTCGCCGCGCAGGAACCAGATCAGCTCGTGCACGATCGACTTGATGTGCAGCTTCTTGGTGGTGACCAGCGGAAAACCCTGCGCCAGGTCGAAGCGCATCTGCCAGCCGAACACGCTGCGCGTGCCGGTGCCGGTGCGGTCGGCCTTGGGGGTGCCGTGGTCGAGGACGTGGCGCAGCAGGTCGAGGTATGGACGCATCAGCCAAGGATAACCGCAGCCGCCGTTGCCCGGGGATGCCGTGACAACCGTCACTCCCGCCACGGCGCGTTCCGGCCCTATGCTCGTGCTTCCGCAGAAGGAGACCGAACCCATGGCAGCGTGGTTTTTCAGCTACGGCAAGAACGGCGACCGCATCGGCCCGCTCGACGATGCAGCCGCCGCAGCGCAGGCCCGGCGCCAGCCGGACGGCTATTGCTGGCGCGAAGGTTTCACCGAGTGGAAGGCGATCCGCAGCGTGGCCGAACTGGGCGCGGCGATGGGCCCGCCGCCGGTGCCGGCGACGCTGGGCAGCGGACGCGCCGACGAGATCGACTACACGATCGTGGGCACGGACATGCAGTTCGTCGAGATCGAACTCGATCCCGGCGAAAGCGCGATCGCCGAGGCCGGCGCGCTGATGTACAAGGAGGCCGGCGTGCAGATGGATACCGTGTTCGGCGACGGCTCCAGCGGCGGCCAGAGCGGCGGCGGCCTGATGGACAAGCTGCTCTCCGCCGGCAAGCGCGTGATCACCGGCGAAAGCCTGTTCACCACGGTGTTCACCCACCGCGGCCAGGGCAAGGCCAAGGTCGCCTTCGCCGCGCCCTACCCCGGCACCGTGCTGGCGATGAAACTCTCCGACCACGGCGGCCGGCTGATCTGCCAGAAGGACGCCTTCCTGGCCGGCGCGCGCGGCGTGCAACTGGGCATTTTCTTCCAGCGCAAGATCCTCACCGG
>CALCWL010000580.1 GCA_937906285.1 uncultured Rhodanobacter sp.
CTCGTGCGCGAACGCGTTGGCGCCCACGATGGCCTTGTTGCGCTGCACGTTCTGGCCAGTGAGCTGGGACAGCAGGCGCGAGGCGGGGTAGAGCTTGCGGGTGTCGATGCGGGTGTCCGCGCCGAAATGGACGCCGCGCACCTTCAGTGCCATCACGATCTCCTCCAGCGCGGCATTGCCGGCGCGCTCGCCAATGCCGTTGACGGTGCATTCCACCTGCCGCGCGCCGGCCTCCACCGCGGCCAGGCTGTTGGCCACCGCCAGGCCGAGGTCGTTGTGGCAATGACTGGAGAACACCACGCGCTCGGCGCCGGCGACGTGGGTGCGCAGCCAGGCGAAACGTTCGGCGATCTCGGCCGGCGTCATGTAGCCGACCGTGTCCGGCGCGTTCAGCGTGGCGGCACCGGCCGCGATGGCGGCGGCGAACACCTCGGCGAGGAACTCCGGTTCGGTACGCATGGCGTCCTCGGCGGAGAACTCCACCTCGTGGCAGCGCTCGCGCGCCAGCTCCACCGCAGCCACCGCGGCCTCCAGTACCTGCGCCTTGCTCATGCCCAGCTTGTGTTCGCGATGCAGCGGGCTGGTGGAGATGAACACGTGGATGCGCGAGCGATGCGCCCTCTCCAGCGCGCGGGCGGCGCTGTCGATGTCGCCGGCCTGGCAACGCGCCAGCGCGCACACGGTGGTGGATGTCAGCGACCCGGCGATCTGCGCCACCGCGGCAAAATCATCCGGCGAGGCCTGCGGAAAACCCGCCTCGAGCACGTCCACGCCGAGCGATTCGAGCATCTGCGCCATGCGCAGCTTGGCGCGCCGGTCCATCGAGAAGCCGGGCGTCTGCTCGCCGTCGCGCAAGGTGGTGTCGAAGATGCGCACGCGGTCGGCGGCTACGTCGCCGACCGCGTGTTGTTCGTCGTGCTGCCGGGTTTTCATGGCTTCGCTCCGATCGGGATGCGATGCCGAGGGCAACAAAAAACCCCGCGCCGTTGCCGGTGCGGGGTTCTTCGGGAGTCTTCAGGTTTGTTTTCTAGCTACCTGGACACATGCCCTCAGCCCGCACCTCCGTTGGTAATGAGGAGTACGAGTACGAGAGCAAGAAGGAGCGTGCCGCCAGCCAGCAGCAGACCGTCGACCGTCGCGAGACGGTTCATTTCGGCGGTGCGGCCATGGCTGTTGCGCTGCGACATGCGATTGACCCTAAGCGATGCTGCCGGACCTGTCAACAAAAATCTTCATGACGATTGCTTCTAAGGCGCCGCAGCGGGCGTTTGGACGGCTATGCGTCCAAATGGATACAGATGAAACCATCGCGTGACGATCCGGCCGATCCACTCGGCTTGCACGTTCTCCCGCTGCCCCTGCCCGCCCTTGCAGAGCGCCGCGCCGTCACCGCGAGCGGCGCCACGGCGTTGGCCACGAAGGTCGCGGAAGCGCAGCGCTGTGCGACTGGTCGCGGTCAATCGGAGTATTTCGCGGGGTGACGCAATCGTGCGCCGAGAGACCTGTCGTCGGCGGCCATGGGTTCGGCGTGGGCGGCGCGTTCCAGCATCGCGGTCAGGGCAGCAGGAGTTGCCACCTGCGCCGCGATCAATGGCTCCACCACGCTTTCGAACTTGGCCGGGTGCGCAGTGGCGACGACGGCCCACGCAGATGCGTCGCCCGCTTCGCGCAGGCGATCGAGTTGGTGCATGGCCGTAGCGGTGTGCGGGCAGAACACCTCGCCGTGTTCGCGCGCGTGCAGGGCGATGGTGTGGCGGATGATGGCGTCGTCGACGCTGCGGACGTGCAGCAGGCGACGCAGGCGAGCCTCATCCGGGAACGTCCAGCGCAGGCGCTCGAAGTTGCTGGGTGCGCCGACGTCCATCGCGTTGGCGATGGTGGCGATCGCTTCGCGTGGCGCGTAGTCGGCGCCGGCGAAGTAGTCGGGCAGGGTGGCGTTGGCGTTGCAGGCCAGGCTCACGTCGCCGATCGGCAGGCCGATTTCGCGCGCCCACAGGCAGGCCATGGCGTTGCCGAGGTTGCCGGTGGGGATGACGAAGTTGAGCGGCTTGCCGTGTGCGCGCCACCAGCCCAGCGCCGCGTGGGCGTAGTAGCTCATCTGCGGCAGCAGGCGGCCGAGGCTGATGCTGTTGGCCGAGGACAGCGGTACGTCCGCCTGCAGCGCCGCGTCGTTGAGTGCGGCCTTGACCATGCGCTGGCAATCGTCGAAGCGACCGGCCACGCGCAGCGCGGTCACGTTGTCGCCGAAGCAGCCGAGCTGGTGTGCCTGGCGTGGCGAGACCAGGCCGTCGGGGTAGAGGATCACCACGCGGATGTTCGACTGGCGATGGAACGCGGCGGCCACCGCCGCGCCGGTGTCGCCGGAGGTGGCAACGAGGATGGTCAGCGGCCGCGCATCGGCGCGCGGCAACCGGCGCAGGCAGGCGGCGAGAAAGCGCGCGCCGAAATCCTTGAAGGCGGAGGTGGGGCCGTGGAACAGCTCCAGCATCAGCGTGTGCGGATGGGCGGGCAGCGCGCGCAGCGGTGCGTCGAAGGTGAAGGCTTCGGCACAGATGGCGGGCAGTTCGGCGGCCAGGGCATCGCCGGCGAAGAACGGGGCCAGCAAGGTGGTGGCGGTGTCAGCCAGCGTGCCGCGCGGGTCGAACGTTGCGGGGTCGAGCCGCGGCAGCTGTTCGGGCACGTACAGGCCGCCGTCGGGAGCGAGGCCGGCGGCGATCGCCTCGCCGATCGGTACGGCCGGCGCCGCTCCGCGTGTGCTCGCGTAGGAGCTCGCTTGCGGGCGATGCTCTTGAAGCCGGGATTCGGGATCCGTCGGAGCATCGCCCGCGAGCGGGCTCCTGCAAGTGGGGCGCCGGGTCATGACAGGGTCTCGTCGAGAGAATCGATCAACGTGGCAGCCGGCCCCTCGATCGGCGACACCCAGGCGTCGCTGTCGAGTCCGCCGTCGGCGAAGGCGGAGCGCATCGCCACGCTCGCCGCTTCGGCGTCGGCGCGGTTGTCGTACCAGCCGAATACGCTGGGACCGGCGCCGGAGATGCTGGCGCCGAGCGCGTGGTGGTCGAGTGCGGCCTGTTTCACCCGCGCGAAGTGCGGGATCAATGGGGCGCGGCGCGGCTCCACCAGCACGTCCTTGAGGCCTTCGCGAACCAGCGTCGCGTCGCCGCGTTGGCAGCCGGTCAGCACCAGGGCGAGGTTCGAACTCTGCGCCACGAACTCGCCCAGCTCGTAGTGGCCGGCCAGCGCGGCGCGCGCGCGGCGCGTCTCCAGCACCACGTGCGGATGCACCAGCGCGCAATGCCAGGCCGCCGGCACCGCGATGCGCAGCAGGCGCTCGTGGGTGGCCAGCACCAGGCCCCCGAGCAGCATCGAGCCGAGGTTGTCGCCGTGGCGGCTGCCGCTGGCCACCGCCTCGCCATCGAGCGCGAACGGGTACAGCGCCTCGCGCGACAGCGGTTGTTCCAGCAAGGCGTTGGCGGCGACCAGCGCGGCCACGCACGAGGCCGCCGAGCCGCCCATGCCCGAGCCCAGCGCGATGCCCTTGTGCAGCACCAGCTCGAAACCGAACGGCAGCGCCAGCGATTGCCGAAGCGACAACAGCGCCGTGCCGGCGGTGTTGCGCAGCGGATCGAGCGGCAGGCCCTCCACGCAACCGCGGATCGCGGCGATGCGCACCACCGGTTCGTCGATGCGGCGCACTTCGGCGCGGTCGCCGGCGCCGGCCACGCTGTGGCCGAGCAGGTCGAAGCCGACGCCGACGTTGCCGACGCTGGCCGGGGCGAAGGCACGGGCGGATAGCGGTAGATGGGCGCGGTGCGGTGCAGCCATGGCGGATTCCAGCAGCAGGGAGTTCATGCGCGCGCCTCCAGCGACTCGGCAATGCGCAGCAGGTCGGCGAACACGCCGGCGGCGGTCACCTCGGGACCGGCGCCGGGGCCTTGCACGATCAGCGGATTATCGCAGTAGCGGCGCGTGCTGAACTGCACGATGTTGTCGGTGAGCCGGGTGTGCGCAAAGGCGTGGCTGGTCGGCAGCACCCGCAGCCGCACGCTGGCGCGGCCGTGGCGGTCGAGTTGAGCGACGTGGCGCAGCACGCCGCCGTCAGCGCGCGCCCGGGCCAGTTTTGCCGCCATCGGTGCATCGAGTTCGTCGAGTCGCTGCAGGAACACGTCGCGTGGCAGCGCGGCCAGCGCGGGCGGCACCAGGCTCTCCAGGTCGACATCTTCCAGCGACAGAGGCCAGCCCGCCTCGCGCGCCAGGATCACCAGCTTGCGCGCCACGTCCAGGCCGGAAAGATCGTCCCGCGGGTCGGGCTCGGTATAGCCCAGCGCGTGCGCCTCGCGCACCAGCGCGGAGAACGGCTGCTGCCCGTCGTGGCGGTTGCACAGCCAGGCCAGCGTGCCGGAGAACATGCCCTCCACCGCGAGCAGCTCGTCGCCGGTGTCGAGCAGGTCGCGCAGGGTCTGCACCACCGGCAGGCCGGCGCAGACGGTGGCCTCGCAGCGGAAACGCGCGCCGCCGGCGCAGGCGGCGCGGATCGCCTGCCAGCGTTCCAGCGGGCCGCTGCCGGCCAGCTTGTTCGGCGTGACCACATGCAGGCCGGCGCCGAGCCAGCACGGGTAATGCGCGGCCACCTCGTCGCTGGCGCTGCAGTCGACCAGCAGCGCATGGCGGCCGTCGTCGCCGCGCACATGCTGGGCGAACGCGTCCAGGTCGTTCGGTCGCCAGGTCTGCGCGCCGCCGTGGCGGTCGTTGAGTTCGGCGTCGTCGCAGTCCAGCCACATGCGCTTGCTGGCCACCACGCCGCACAGGCGCAGGTCCAGGCCGAAGCTGCGCGCCAGCCGCGATTGCGCCGCGCGCAGTTGCTGCAGCAGGGCGCTGCCTACGCGGCCCGGACCGATCACGCCCACTGCCAGCGTACGCTGCCGGCGCGCGCCGGTGGTGTGCGGCGACAGCGGCGGCAATGGAACTTGCTGGGCTTGCTCGGGTGCACAGGTGATCACGGCGGCCTCTCCGGTGGAGGCCCGTGCTCGCTGGCGTGTCGGTATCAGCCGGCCCGCCTCGTCGAG
>CALCWL010000581.1 GCA_937906285.1 uncultured Rhodanobacter sp.
CTCGGCGGCGTCCTGACCATCCTCAGCCCGTGCATCCTGCCGGTGCTGCCGTTCGTGTTCGCCCGCTCCGACCGGCCGTTCATGCGCAACGGTTTCCCGATGTTGCTTGGCATGGCGATCACCTTCGCCGTCGTCGCCACGTTGGCGGCCCTCGGCGGCGGCTGGGCGGTGCACGCGAACCAGTACGGCCGCTGGGTGGCGATGGCGGTGCTGGCCTTGCTCGGCCTGACCCTGCTGTCGACCCACCTGGCCGAATGGATCACCCGCCCGTTCGTGGCGCTGGGCAACCGGCTGTCGCAGCGCTCGGCCGGCGATGGCGACTCGGTCTGGGGCGCGGCCGGTCTCGGCGTCGCCACCGGCCTGCTGTGGGCGCCGTGCGCGGGGCCGATCCTCGGCCTGCTGCTGACCGGCGCGGCGCTGAACGGCGCCAGCGTGCAGACCACCCTGCTGCTGCTCACCTATGCCGCCGGTGCGGCCACCTCGCTTGGCCTGGCGCTGCTGATCGGCGGCAAGGTGTTCGCGCTGATGAAGCGCTCGCTGGGCGTCGGCGAGTGGGTACGTCGGGCGCTCGGCGTGCTGGTGCTGTGCGGCGTGGCCGCGATCGCGCTGGGCCTGGACACCGGCCTGCTCACCCGCGTCTCGCTGGCCAGCACCAGCGGCATCGAACAGAAGCTGATCGACGCCGTGCGCCCGGCACCGGCGCCGCAACCACAGCTCAAGGCCGGCGACCCGCTGCCGGTGGAAGGCACGTTCCCGTCGCTGGCCGGCGCCACACAGTGGCTCAACAGCCCGCCGCTGACCACCGCATCGCTGCGCGGCAAGGTGGTGCTGGTCGATTTCTGGACCTACTCCTGCATCAACTGCATCCGCTCGCTGCCGTACGTGCGCGGCTGGGCCGACAAGTACAAGGATCACGGCCTGGTGGTGATCGGCGTCCACGCACCGGAGTTCGCCTTCGAAAAGAACCCGGCCAACGTGGCCAAGGCGGTGAAGGATCTCGGCGTCGACTACCCGGTGGCGTTGGACAACGATTACGCGATTTGGCAAGGCTTCAACAACCAATACTGGCCGGCGCACTACTTCATCGACGCGCGGGGACAGATCCGCCACCACCACTTCGGCGAAGGCGAATATCGGCAAAGCGAGGACGTGATCCGCCAGCTGCTGGCCGAGGCCGGCCAGAAGAACCTGCCCGGCGGCTACGTGCGCGACGACCATCGCGGCGTCGAAGCCGCCGCGTCGAACGATCCCACCCGTTCGCCCGAGACCTACGTCGGCTACGCCCGCGCCAGGAATTTCGTCGGCGGCCGCGTGGCCCGCGACGAGGCGCACGATTACCGCGCGCCGGCGGCGCTGGCCGCCAACCAGTGGTCGCTGGACGGGCGCTGGACAGTGCACGACGAGGACGCGCAGCTGGAACAGGCCGGTGGCGCCATCATGTATCGCTTCCGCGGGCGCGACCTGCACCTGGTGCTCGGCCCGGCGGCCGATGGCAAGCCGATCCGCTTCCGCGTCACCATCGACGGCAAACCGCCCGGCGCCGACCACGGCATGGATACCGACGCCGACGGCAACGGCACCGTCACCGGCCAGCGCCTGTACCAGCTCGTACGCCAGGCCAACGGCAGCGGCGAGCGGCTGTTCGAGATCACCTTCCTCGACCCCGGCGTGCGGGCGTACGCCTTCACTTTCGGCTGAGCAGGATCGCGAATGCCTTTGCCTCTGCAAATCCCGAATCCCAATCCCGACGGAGGAAGCCATGTCACGTCTCGATGAAACTCTCGCGATGGATCGCCGCCGCTTCCTGCGCGCCGCGCTCGGCGGCGGTGCGTTGCTGGCCGTGGGCGGCGGCTGGCTGGTACCGCGCCTGCACGCGGCGGCGAACACGCCGGTGGGCCAGCCCGGCAACGTGCTGCTGGAAATCTTTGACGATACCGGCCGCGATCTCGGCGCGCACGAGGTACCGAAGCTGGTGCTGAGCGACGCGCAGTGGCGGCAGAGGCTGTCGCCGGCGTCGTACGAAATCATGCGTCACGCAGGTACCGAGCGTGCATTCAGCGGCGAGCATGAACGCCCCGCCGTGCCCGGTCTGTTCCGCTGCCTCGCCTGCGGCACGGCGCTGTACGACGCAGCCACCGAGTTCGACTCCGGCACCGGCTGGCCCAGCTTCTGGCAGCCGATCGCGCGGCGCAATTTGGTCGAGTCGATCGACCACCTGTTCGGCATGACCCGCACGGCGATCAGCTGCAAGGGCTGCGACAGCCACCTCGGCCACGTCTTCAATGACGGCCCGCGCCCGACCGGCCTGCGCTATTGCATGAACTCGGTGGCATTGCGCTTCGTGCCACGCCGGATGGCCTGAACCGCCGGCCGCACCCGGCTTGGATTCCGCCGCGGCAGCCGCCATCTGCAGTGCAGGGTATCGCCTGCCCGTCGCCGGAGTCTGCCGTGAGTACCGCACTGACCATCCCCTGCCCGCATTGCAGCGCGCTCAACCGCGTGCCGCCCGAGCGCGTCGCCGAACACCCCAACTGTGGCCGCTGCAAGCAGGGCTTGTTTCAAGGGCATCCGGCGGAACTCACGAGCGCGAACTTCGACGCCATCGCCGGCCGCGGCGACCTGCCGGTGCTGGTGGATTTCTGGGCGCCGTGGTGCGGGCCGTGCGTCGGCTTCGCGCCGGTCTTCGTGCAGGCCGCCGGCAAGTTCGAGCCGCGCCTGCGGCTGGCCAAGCTGGACACCGAGGCGCAGCCGCAGATCGCCACGCGCTTCAACATCCGCAGCATCCCCACCCTGATCATGTTCAAGCAGGGCCGCGAGATCGCGCGGCAGTCCGGCGCGCTGAACGCGGCGCAGTTGCAGCAGTTCGTCGAAGGCGCGCTGGCGCGCGGCTGATCAGCGCGCGGCCGTACCTGCCGCCTGCCAGCGCAGCCAGTCGATCACCGCCGCCACAGCCGCGCGGGGCTTCGCCGGCGGGCGCACGATCCAGTACGAGGTGCCCAACGGCACGTCGAGTCGGCCGAACGGGCGCACCAGGCTGCCGTTCGCCACGTCGTCCGCCGCCAGCCGATGGCGCGCCAAGGCCACACCCTGCCCCTGCATCGCCGCCCGCAGCACCAGGTCCGACGAGGTGTAGCGCGCGCCGCGCTGCAACGCGAGCCTGGCCGGCCCGTGCGCGCTGCGCCATGCTTCCCAGGATGCCTGCGGGTCGCGGTCGTGCAGCAGCCGCAGGCTGGCCAGCTGCGTCGGCCTGGTCGGACGTCCAGACGTCTGCCACAGCGTCGGGCTCATCACCGGGTACAGTACGTCGTCCATCAGCGCCTCGGCATGCAGGTCCGGCCACGGCCCGGTGCCCATGCGGATGGCCAGGTCGATGCGGCCATCGTCCAGCGCATCCAGCCGCTGCTCGACCTGTACCGACAGCTCGATCTTCGGATGCGCCTTTTCCAGCGCGGGCAGGCGCGGCAGCAGCCAGCGGATCGCGAACGACGGCGAGGTGGACAGCGTCACCGCGTGCGCCGGCCGCGTCTCGCGCAAGGCGGCCACCGCCTGTTCGATCCCGCGCAGGCCGGCCAGGGTGGCGCGCCCCAGCGCCTCGCCCTGCGGAGTGAACATCAGCGCACCGCGCCCGGCCGACGCGCGCAGCAGCGGCACGCCCAGCCAGCGATCCAGTTCGGTCAGGTGACGGCTCACCGAGGAGTGCGCCATGCCAAGTTCCCGCGCAGCGGCACGCACGCCACCGTGGGCATGGACCATGGCGAAGGCGCGCAGGGCGTTCAGGGGCAGCTCTCTCATGGTCGCAATTGTAGACCATTGACACGCGGGCACCGACCAGAGTGAAGGGCCAGCATGCGTTGCATTCGACCATTGACGGATGCGACATGAACCTGGATGCATGGCTTGCCGCCGCCGCGCTGCTCGGCGTGGCGGCAATCACCCCCGGCCCGAACAATCTCGTGGTGCTGCGCGCCGCGGGACAGGCCGGCCTGCGCGGCGCGATGCCGGCGATCGCCGGCATCGTGGTCGGCGGGCTGTTGCTGCTGGCTCTCATGGTGCTGGGCGCGGGCGCGGCCTTCGCCGCCTGGCCGCCGCTGCGCCACGGTGCCGTCGTGGTCGGCGCGCTGTACCTGGCGTGGCTCGGCCTGTCGCTGTGCTTCGGCGGCGTGTCGCCCGCGCCGCCCACGGGCTCGGCACGCCTGCCGACAGAAGCGCTCGGTCTGGTCGGCTTCCAGTTCCTCAACCCGAAAAGCTGGGTGCTCGTGCTGACCGTGCTGGCGGCGCTCCCCGCCGCCGACCTGCGCAACTACCTGACGCTGGCTGGCCTGTTCGCGCTGATTCCCGCCGCGTGCCTGCTGCTGTGGGCGCTGCTCGGCGCCTGGCTGGCCCGCTGGCTGGCGCATCCGGCAGTGCGCCGGGGCGTCGACATCGCGACGGGTGCGCTGCTGATGGCCTGCGCCGTGCTGCTCCCGATCGAGCCCTGACTTCTCTCCCTGCCCGAGGTTTCGCCATGACCGTTTCTCCTGCCGTCCCCGTCTGCCGCGTGCTTGCCCTGGCCGGCAGCCTGCGCCGCGCCTCCTGGAACCGCCGCCTGCTCCACGCCGCGGCGCTCCAGGCGCCCGCCGGCATACAACTGGAGGTGTACGACGACCTGGCCGCCGTGCCGCTGTTCGACGAGGACCTCGAGCAGCACGAACCCGCAGGCCCGCCCGGCGTGCAGGCGCTGCGCGCGGCGGTGGCCGCGGCGGACGGCGTAATCATTGCCACGCCGGAGTACAACCAGGCACTGCCCGGCGTGTTGAAGAACGCGCTGGACTGGCTCTCGCGTGAAAGCCCGGCCGGCGAGGTGCTGGCCGGCAAGCCCGTGGCCGTGCTCGGCGCCAGTTCCGGTCCGTGGGGCACCCGGCTGGCACAGGCTTCGCTGCGCCAGGTGCTGCACACCTGCGGTGCGCTGGTGATGCCGGGACCCAGCCTGTTCGTGGCCCGCGCCGCCGATCGCTTCGACGCCCGGGCTTGGCTGACCGACACGTCTACGCTGCAGTCGCTGCAGTCCTTCCTGCTCGGCTTCGAAGGGTGGATGGAGCGCCTGGCGCTGCCGGCCATGCAGGATGCATCGCTGGCCCTGCCGGGCTGAGCTGGCGTGGCCACCCATGCCTTTCAGCACACTCGGCATGTGCGCCACGCGTTTAGGCTTCGGTCTTTACGCCCGAGGAGACACCTGTGCGCAAGTCCCTGCCGTTTGCCCTGATGGCCGCCCTGCTGTTGACGGGGTTCACCACTGCCGCCGTGGCGGCCGACAACCCCAAGCCGGCAGCGAGCACCGAGGCAACCGGCAAGGACGGCTTCCAGTTGCCGCCGTTTCCCGCCGATGCGCACGTGACGCAGACCACCACCGTCGATGGCAAGACGCTCAAGTACACCGTGACCGTGGGTTCGCTGCCGGTGCGCGACGAGAAGGGCAACAAGACCGCCGAGGTGGTGTTCACCGCCTACACGATCCCCGGCAAGGACCGGCCGGTGACCTTCGCGCTCAACGGCGGCCCGGGCGCCTCGTCGGTCTACCTCAACCTGGGCGCGATCGGCCCGAAGAAGGTGGCCTTCGGCGACAAGGGCGACTCGCCCTCCGACCCGCCGGTGCTGCACGACAACCCCGGCACCTGGCTCGGCTTCACCGACCTGGTCTTCATCGACCCGGTCGGCACCGGCTACAGCCGCGCGCTGGTCGACGACAAGCAGGCGACCAAGGATTTCTACAGCACCGACGTCGACATCAAGTACCTCTCGCGCATCATGTACGACTGGCTGGTGAAGAACGGCCGCATGGATTCGCGCAAGTACTACGTGGGCGAAAGCTACGGCGGCTTCCGCGGCCCGCGCATCACCGAGTACATGCAGACCCAGCTGGGCGTGGCGATGAGCGGCGTGACGCTGATCTCGCCGTACCTCGATCCGTCGGCGTGGAGCGACGACACCGTCTCGCCGCTGCCGTGGATGACCACCCTGCCCTCGATCGCCGCCGCCCACCTGGAGCGCGAAGGCAAGCTCAGTGCCGAGGCGATGGCGCCGATCATCGCCTACACCCGCGGCGAATACGCCACGACGCTGATGAAGGGTCGCTCCGATCCGGCCGCCACCGAGGCGATGATCCGGAAAGTGACCGAGCTGACCGGGCTGGACCCGGTGTTCGTCAAGCGCTCCGGCGGTCGGCTCGAAACCCAGGCCTACCTGCGCGAGGTATACCGCTCCGAAGGCAAGCTGGGCAGCCGCTACGACTCCAACGTCACCGCCTGGGACCCGTTCCCGCATGCGCCGTCCCAGCGCACCGGCGATCCGCTGCTCAACAGCATCATCGCGCCGACCACCAGCGCCATGGTCAACTTCGTCACGCAGACCGTGGGCTGGAAAGTCACCGGCCGCTACAACGCGCTGAGCTACGAGGTGAATCGCCTGTGGCACGAGGACGACGATGCCCGCGAAGGCTCGGTCAGCCAGCTGCGCGAGGCGGTGGCCAACGACCCCAAGCTGCGCGTGCTGATCGCGCACGGCTGGGATGATCTCTCCTGCCCGTTCATGGTCTCGGTGCTGGCGGTCGACCAGATGCCGGCGATGGGTGACCCGACCCGCGTGCAGGTGAAGGAGTACCCCGGCGGCCACATGTTCTATTCGCGCGCGGACAGCCAGGCCGCGCTGACCCGCGACGTGAAGGCGTTGTACGGCGCCAGGTAACGCCACCCACCAACCGCGGGCCGGGCTGGGCCGCCATGAACCAGCGCACGCTGTTCCACGTCGACGCCTTCACCACCACGCGCTTCCGGGGCAACCCGGCGGGCGTGGTGCTCGGCGCCGACGGCATGTCCGATGCCGAGATGCAGGACCTCGCGCGCGAACTGAAGCACTCCGAGACGGCCTTCGTGCTGGCGCCGGACGGCGCGGACCACGACGTGCGGCTGCGCTACTTTTCCCCGACCACCGAAGTGCCGTTATGCGGCCACGCCACGATCGCCACCCATTACGTGCGGGCGGGCTTGCCCGGCTTCGGCGACAGCGAGTTCCGGCAGAAGACCGCCGCCGGCATCCAGCGCATCCGCATCGGCCGCAACGAGGCCGGTGGCCGGCGCGTCTTCATGCAGCAGGAACGCCCGCGCATCGACCCGCCGCTGGATGCATCCGTCCGCCACCGCATCGCCGCCGCGCTGGGCGTGACCGACGACCAGCTGACCGCGGCGCTGCCGCTGCAGGTGGTATCCACGGGCCATGGCAAGGTCATGGTGCCACTGGAGCCGACGGTCGATCTCGATGCGCTGGCACCACGAATGTCCGCGCTGGCGGCACTGAGCGCGGAGATCGGCTGCAACGGCTATTTCGTGTTCCAGTTGCGCAAGGGCCAGGCCGCCACCGACGGGCGCATGTTCGCCCCCGCGATCGGCATCGACGAAGACCCCGTCACCGGCAACGCCAACGGCCCGTTGGGTGCCTACCTGGTCAACCATCGACTGATGCCGCACGACGGAGCGACGCTGCGCTTCGCCGGCCACCAGGGCCGCGCGCTGCGCCGCGACGGGGTCGTCCACGTCGAGGTGCGCATCGTGGACGACGCGCCGGTCGAGGTGACCATTGCCGGCGATGCCTGCATCCTGTTTGCCGCGTCGCTGGACGGCTGACGCCGGCGCCCGGCCGGCTGTTCAGCGCGCCAGCAGGCCGGCGCGCACCAGATATTGCACGCTGAACATCCGTTGCGGGTCGGTCCATGATCGTTGCACCGCCAGCCCGGCCTTGTCCGCCAGTGCCGCGAAATCTTCCAGCGAATACTTGCAGCTGTATTCGACCTGGATCGCCTCGTCCACGCCGAAGCGTACCTTGCCGCGCCCGATTGCCACGTGCTGCTCGCGCCGGCTGACCAGCTGTGTCTCGATACGCCCGGCCATCGGGTTGTAGCGCGCGCGATGGGCGAATGCCGCCAGGTCGAAGTCGCTGCCGATTTCGCGGTTGAGCCGCGCCAGCATGTTCAGGGTGAACTCGGTGGTGATGCCGGCGGCGTCGTTGTAGGCGGCCTCGATCAGCGCCGGGTCCTTTTTCAGGTCCACCCCGATCAGAATGCCGCCGGCGTCGCCCATCTCGTTGCGCATCTTGCGCAGCAGGGCCACCGCGTCGTGCGCCTCGAAATTGCCGATGGTGGAGCCCGGGAAATACAGCACCGTGCGTCGCGGCGCCCGCGGCGGAATCGGCAGGCGCAGCGGCTTGCTGAAATCGGCGCACAGCGGCTGCAGCGGCAGTTGCGGAAACTCCTGCGCCAGGCACTGCACGCTCTGCTGCAGCGGCTCGGGTGAAATCTCCACCGGCACGTAACTCACCGGCTCGTGCAGGTGGCGCAGCAGCATGCGCGTCTTGCGTCCGCTGCCGCTGCCGTACTCGACCAGCCGCACGTCGCTGCCGAGGGTGTCGGCGATGTCGGCGGCGTGCTCGTCCATCAACGCGATCTCGCAGCGGGTGAGGTAGTACTCCGGCTGCTCGCAGATCTGCTCGAACAAGGCCGAACCGCGCTCGTCGTAAAACAGCCACGA
>CALCWL010000582.1 GCA_937906285.1 uncultured Rhodanobacter sp.
CGCCGTTTCGCGTCTGCAGTTCGCGCAGGCGGGTGGCCAGCGCATCGTCCAGGCCGTCGCCGGCGTGTCGTTCGGCCTGCGGCAACTGCAGCCACTGGGTCAATGCCGAGGCGTCGTCGCCGCTGGCGAGGAACAGCGCGGCCAGGTGCCGGCGCTGCGCCGCGTGCGGCTGCGCCGGCCAGTGTGCGAGTGATTCCTTCACGGCGGCTGCCGCGGCGGGAATGTCCAGGCCAGTGACTTTCTTCGCCGCCGTGGTGTCGCTGCAGTAAGTCGCGACGTCCTGCGCCGCGTAGATCGCCGGGTTGCGCCTCATCATCGCGCAGCTCTCGCCGGGGATCGCCTCGACGGTGATGATGTCGGGCTTGAACGCAGCCAGCTTCGCCAGCACCGGCTGCAAGGTGGCGGCCTCGAACCCTTCCGGCATCTGCGATAGATGCACGCTGCCGAGCACCAGCACCTGCGACGACGGACCGGCCATGCCCTGGTCCAGTCCGGACAGGTCGACCTGCGCCAGCGCCCCTGCCGTGCCCGACCACAGCAGTACCGCCAGCAGGCTGCAGCTTGTCCATCGATTCGTCATGCGTCACTCCGCTGCGGCAGGTATGGGGAAGGCGCGGTGTCGGCCTTGGTGGTCCCGGCATCGCGGGTCGTAACCGCCGCGATGCCACCGCACGTCATCAGCCCATGGTGCGTGCACGCGCCGGCACGGGCGCGTGCGAGAAGTCACTAGGCAATCCGGCATGGCCATGCCGCACTTTCCCGGATCGCCCGCCGGTGGGTATCACCTGACCCGGGGGAACGCGGTAGCGGGTCATTCGCGCCCCGGTTCGCGGCGCATGGGTCCGCGTCGGCCGCGCTGCAGCGCGATGGCCGCATGGCGGCGTGCTGGCATGTCGCTTGCTGGACATGGCGTCGGAGGCGGGCGATCGGAATCCGGCAGCGGGCAGGCCGCCGGGTCCCGATCGTCGCAGCCGCCTTCGCCCGGGCAACCGGCAATCCATCGCAGGAGGCTTCTTCATGGCCACGACTCGCAAGATCACCAGCAACGCGAACAGAGGCTCGGCCAAGCTGTTCGCCCTCAAGCCGCACGACCACGCCGGCATTGCCAAGGCGCTCGGCATCGCACGCGGCGATTACGAAGTGAAGTGGTGGTGGAAGTACGGGCAGCCGGCGATCGACCTGATCCAGGCGCAACTGGAGGTCAACGCCAAGCAACTCGGCCCGGTGGTCAGCCAGCTGATGCGGCTGAACGGTCCGATGCTGCAGGTCAGCGCATCGTGCTTCCCCTACGGAATCCCGGTGCCGGAGTGGTTCCGGCTCGAAGTGAACATCCGCAACGCCGGTCGCTAGACACCGATCGATGCATCCATGCGGCCGGAGCCATCGCCCGGCCGCCGTTGCCTTGCCGCGAGAACGTCATGGGCCCGACCGGCGACGTCGTCAACGTCATCCAGATCCACCCCACGCTGCGCTGCAACCTGCGTTGCCGGCATTGCTACTCCACCTCCGGCCCGGAGCAGCGCGGCGAGCTGGACGTGGAGCTGCTCGAGGGTTTCCTCGCCGACGCAGCGGGCGAGGGTTACAACGCGATCGGCATGTCCGGCGGCGAGCCGCTGACCTGGAAGCCGCTGTCGCGCCTGCTGGCCTGCGCGCGGTCGCTGGGTTTCGCCACCTCGGTCACCAGCAACGGCTTGCTGCTCGATGCCCGGCGGCTGGCGCAACTGGCGCCGCATCTCGGGCTGCTGGCGATCAGCCTCGATGGCGTGCCGGAGAGCCACAACCGCATGCGCAACCGCGCGCACGCGTTCGAGCAGATGCGCGCCAGACTCGACCTGCTGCGCGCGGCCGGCGTGCCATTCGGGTTCATCTTCACGCTGACCATGGACAACCTGCCCGAACTGGATTGGGTGGCCGGCTTCGCCGCGGCCGAGGGCGCACGGTTGCTGCAGATCCACCCGCTGGAGCAGGTCGGCCGCGCCCGCGAGTACGAGTTGCGTCCGCCGGACGACCTGGAGCTGGCGTACGGTTTTCTCGAAGTGGCGCGGCTGCAGCGGCAGTACCGGGAGCAGCTGACCTTGCAGTACGACGTGGCCGATCGCCAGCTGATCGCGCGCGAACCCTGCCGCGCCTTTGCCGGGCCGTCGGTTGCCGCGGACGTGGCTGCGACCGCGCCGCTGGCCGCATTGGTCTCGCCGCTGGTGGTGCAGGAGGATGGCTGGGTGGTGCCGATCCAGCACGGCTTCGCCACCGCCCACGCGATCGCGAGGCTCGATCGCGGCCCGTTCCGCACGCAGGCCGCGCGCTGGAAGCGCGAACGCTATCCGCGCTTCCGCCATCTTGCCGAGCAGGTCTGGGCCGACATGCGCGACGCACCGGAGCACCTGCCGTTCACCAACTGGTATGCCGCGATCACCACGGCCAGCGCGCATCGACCGGCGCGCCGGCCGCTGGCGACGCCGGTGCAGGTGACGGCCTAGACCGAACCCGCGAGGGACGACATGCGCAGATGCATCATCATGGGGTTGATTGCGGGCTTCGCCTGCCTTGGCAGCGCCGAGGCCCCGGCGCAGACGCCAACGCATTCGCTGCAGCAGTTGCACAAGCACGAGCCGCTGGTGCCGGTGGTGACGGCGGCGAGCAGCATCGCGCACGCGTCTTCCCTGAGTGCGAAGCAGCAGGTGGCGTTGAGTGACGCGATGCTGCACGTGAAGGCGGGGCAGTCACCCCTGCCGGCGTCGGCAACCACCGCCAAGCCGACCGCCGCACTCAGCCCGGTGGCGGCACAGGCGGCGCAGAAGTTCCACCTCGACCCGCTGGCCTTGAGCAGCGGCGCGGTGAAAGCGGTGTCCGGCAGCCATGCCGAAGTGGTCCATCCCGATACGGTCGCCGAACAGGCGCGGCCGGGCGCGGTTTTCGTCACCCGCACCGGCGCCGCCGCGACCCGGGTGGCGCTGTCGGCGCCACTGCGCGAGGCGCTGCCGGCCGGGGCGCAGACATCCGCCGTGCAACTGGGTTACATGGTGAGCGCCACCGCCGGAGCGCAGGCCAGCCCGGTGCGACTGGCCGCGCTCGTCGCCAACAACACCGGGCTGGTGCTGGACGCCGCGCATTCCGCCTGGAGCGGTGGCTTCTCGGTGGCGCTGTCCAATCTCGACGATCCTGCCGATCGGCGCCCGCTGAACACCCCGATCACCGTGGCGATCACCGCTGCCGGTGCTTCCGACGTGGCGCCCGCGCCGCTCAGCATCGCCGACGTCGGCCAGTGGCATGCGGTGCGCGTGACCGTGCCGGACTTCCCCGGCGACAGCTACCACGTGTCGGTCAGTGCCGACCCGCAGGATCGCGGCAACGCGATCGACCTGCCGGTGATGAAACCCACGATCGAGGTGATTGCCGCCAACCCGCAGATCACCGGCTGGGGCATCGGCCAGACCGAGCTCACCCTGCGCGCCCGCGGCCTGGTCACGCCCGACGGCTACCCGGTGACACTGCGCAACGAGCATGGCTCGCTCGACCCGACCTACGTGAAGCTCGATGCGCAGGGCGTGGCCACCGCGCGCCTGCGCTCGGATTCAGCCGGCTCCACCAGCGTGAGTGTCGCCGACGCGGGCGTGATCTCCCAGCCGGCCACCGTGGTGTTCACCGCGCCGTGGCTGTTCCTGGTCGCGGCCATCGCCGGCGGTCTGCTCGGTGCGTTCATCCGCGGCAAGGGGCGCCGCCGAGCCTGGTACGCGCTGGCGATCGGCGTGGCGTCGGCGGTACTGATGACGCTGGCCTACGCGGTCGGCATCGACTGGGTCAGCCGCGCGCTGCCGTCAGCGCACCTGGCCACCTCCGGCGAGGCGGTGATCTTCGTGCTGGGCGCGATCGCCGCGCTGCTCGGGGTGGGCGTGCTGCTGCCGGCGAGCGGGGGAGGGAAGGACGCTTGATCGGGGGACGCAGACGGCGGCGATAATGACGGGACTCTCCTGTGCGAGGCGCCGCGATGTCCGCCCGATCCGATGATGCCGCTGCGAGCCTGCTGCCGCGCATCACCGGGCGCAGCAG
>CALCWL010000583.1 GCA_937906285.1 uncultured Rhodanobacter sp.
TTCGACGCGCTGTCCGGCACGCTAAACTGCGCGACATTCCACGACTGCCGGCGTTATCGACTTGGCCCTCTATGACATCCTGCGTCCGCTGCTGTTCTCGCTCGAGGCGGAGTCGGCTCACCGGCTGACCCTGTACGGCCTGGGCGTGGCCCAGCGCAGCGGTTTCGCCCATCGCATCGCCACCGTACCGGCCGACCTGCCGGTGCGCGCGTTCGGCATCGAGTTTCCCAATCCGGTGGGGCTCGCCGCAGGCCTGGACAAGAACGCCGAACATCTCGACGCACTGAACACGCTGGGTTTCGGCTTCATCGAGGTAGGCACGGTCACGCCGCTGCCGCAGCCGGGCAACGCCAAGCCGCGCATGTTCCGGCTGCCCGCGCACGAAGCGATCATCAACCGCATGGGTTTCAACAACGACGGCGTCGATGTGCTGGTGCGCAACGTGCAACAGTCGAGCTACCACGGCGTGCTCGGCATCAACATCGGCAAGAACAAGGACACGCCGAACGACAAGGCGGCCAATGACTACCTGGCCTGCCTGACCAAGGTGCACGAACTGGCCAGCTATGTCACGGTGAACATTTCCTCGCCCAACACGCAGGGCCTGCGCGACCTGCAGGAACAAGCCACGCTGTACAAGTTCATCTCGCTCCTGCGCGCGGCGCAGGAGCGGCTGGGCTCGCAGCATGGTCGGCGCAAGCCGATGCTGCTGAAGATCGCGCCGGACCTCTCCGGGGTCGAGCTCGACGCGATGGCCGAGGTGCTGCTGCGCACCGGCATCGACGGCGTGATCTGCACCAACACCACGACAGATCGCGAGGCAGTGGCGGGCGATCCGCGCAGCGGCGAGGCCGGGGGGCTCTCCGGCAAGCCGCTGTTCGAGCGCTCCACCGCCGTGCTGGCCGGCATGCGCCAGCGCCTGGGCGAGCGCATCCCGCTGATCGGCGTGGGCGGCATCCTCGACGGCAGCGACGCGGTGGAAAAGCTCGACGCCGGTGCTTCGCTGGTGCAGCTCTACTCGGGCCTGATCTATCGCGGCCCGCACCTGGTGGCCGAGTGCGTGAACGAGATCCGTCGTCAGCGCGAGGCTCCCGTCGATGGCATCTGAGCGCGTGGACATGGGCGGCTACACGCTCACCGAGAACGCCTCGCTGGCGCGGCTCAACACCTTGCGCGTCGATGCCCGGGCGAACCTGCTGGCGGACATCCACGATGCCGCCAAGTTGCCCGAGCTGCTGGATTTTCCGGCAATCCGCCAGGGTCGGCTGCTGGTGCTGGGCGAGGGCAGCAACGTGCTGTTCACCGACGATTTTCCCGGCACCGTGCTGCGCATGTCGACGCGCGGCGTGCAAGTCGAAAGCGACGGCGACAGCGCGCACATCGCGGTCGCCGCGGGCGAACGCTGGGACGATTTCGTGCGCTGGACGCTGGGGCAGGGCTACGCGGGGCTGGAGAACCTGATCCTGATCCCCGGCACCGTCGGCGCCGCGCCGAT
>CALCWL010000584.1 GCA_937906285.1 uncultured Rhodanobacter sp.
CGTGGTGCTGGCGGAAAAGCGCAGCGCCTCGCAGAGCGTGATCGAGGCGTTCCGTGGCCTGTACGCGAACTTCCTGGTGCAGGAGTTCATTGCCGAGGCGAACGGCAGCGACATCCGCTGCTTCGTGGTCGGCCGGAAAGTGGTCGCCGCGATGCAGCGCGAGGCCAGTCCGGGCGATTTCCGCGCGAACCTGCACCGCGGCGGCAGTGCGGTGGTGGCGAACCTGAGCGCGGAGGAGAAGCGCCTCGCGGTCAAGGCCGCCGCCGCGCTGGGCCTGGGCATCGCCGGCGTCGACCTGCTGCGCTCCCGGCGCGGCCCGCTGCTGCTGGAGGTCAACGCCTCGCCCGGGCTGGAGGGCATCGAGGCGGCTTCCGGCGTCGACGTGGCGGGCGCGATCGTGGGTCATCTCGAACGGCATGTGACCCGACGCGGGGGTTAACCGGCATCTAACCTGCGAGCCGCTATAAGGTTCGCGTTGTCTGTCGGCGGGTGAGCCCGTGACGGACGGCAGGTGATGGTAGCGGGGCAGTTGTTTGGGCCCAGGTGGGCGACGCCGAGTCGTGCATCTGGGCCTTTTTCTTGGAGAACCCGGGAAGAAAGCCACTTCCTGTGGTTTTCTTCCATCGCAAGTCCGGTACACGCCCGGACTTGCTCACGCGAACCAGGCACGGTGTGCCCGTCCGCGTCCGGCCATCCATGGCCGGGCTGAGAGGTTGGAAAATCACTACCTCTCAGCGCGCCGCGTTCACGCAAGCTTGTTAAGCTGGCAATCCCCACCGGCCCGGCGCCGGTTGTGCAGGAGTGGCACATGCGCGTATTGGTGATCGAAGACAACAGCGACATCGCGACCAACATCGGCGATTACCTGGAGGACCGCGGCAACGTGGTCGACTTCGCCGGCGACGGCGTCACCGGCCTGCACCTGGCGGTGGTGCACGATTTCGACGTCATCGTGCTGGATCTCACGCTGCCCGGCATGGATGGGCTGGAAGTGGCGCGCAAGCTGCGTCACGAGGCGCACAAGCAGACGCCGATCCTGATGCTCACCGCGCGCGATGCGCTGGAGCAGAAGCTGACCGGCTTCGAATCCGGTGCCGACGACTACATGACCAAGCCGTTCGCGCTGCAGGAACTCGCCGCCCGGCTGGAGGTGCTCTCGCGCCGCGGCAAGGGCCCGCAGAGCCGCGTGCTGAAGGTGGCCGATCTCACCTTCAACCTCGACACGCTCACCGTGAACCGCGAGGGCAAGTCGATCCAGCTCAACCCGATCGGGCTGAAGCTGCTGCAGGCGCTGATGGAAGCCAGCCCGTCGGTGGTGACCCGGCAGGATCTGGAGCAGCGCGTGTGGGGCGAGGAGCTGCCCGATTCCGATTCGCTGCGCGTGCACATCCACGGCCTGCGCGCGGCGATCGACAAGCCGTTCGGCAAGCCGCTGATCCACACGCGGCACGGCATTGGCTACCGCATGGTCGAGCCGGATGCAGTCCAGGCGTAAGCTTCGTTACCGCCTGATCGTCTCCTTCGCGCTGTTCGGCTTCGGCCTCAGCGCGTTGTTTGCCGTGGCCTCGCTGTACGTGCGCGCCAAGGTGGAAGACCAACTGGTGGTGTCGGCGCTGCAGCACGACGTGGACCAGGCGGTCGACAAGGTGATCGCCCATCCGGACCAGCCCGCCAGCTCGGAACTGATCGACGCGTGGATGTGGAGCGACCGCACCATCTACAAGGCGCCGCTGGATTGGCAGAGCCTTTCCACCGGCGTCTACGACATGAACGACGTGGACGAGCAGGGGCGCCCGCGCCACTACAAGCTGGCGGTGCGGCGCAAGGACGGCATCATCGGTTTCGTGCGCTACGACGTGAGTCGCGAGGAGTTGGGCAAGCGACAACTCATCACCGCGCTGGTGCTGGTGGTGTTCCTGTTCAGCGTGCTCTCGCTGGCGATCGGCGTGTGGCTGTCGCGCAAGGTGCTCAAGCCGGTCAGCGAGCTGGCCAACCGCCTGCGCGATTTCCGCAAGGCGGGCAAGGCCGAGCCGCTGGCGCCGCATTTCGCCGACGACGAGGTGGGCGAGCTGGCGCATGCGCTGGACGAGTATTCGGCGCGGCTCACCGCGATGGTCGAGCGCGACCGCGAATTCAATTCCGACGTCAGCCATGAGCTGCGCACGCCGCTGGCGGTGATCGCCAGCACCACCGAACTGCTGCAGGGTTCGCCCGACCTCACGCCCAAGCTGGCCGAACGCCTCAAGCGCATCGAACGCGCCTCGCGCCAGGCCACCGAGCTGATCGAGGCGCTGCTGCTGCTCTCGCGGGCGGAGAGGCGCGGGCCCACGCGCGGCGAGACCACCGAGGTGGGCAAGGTCGCCACCGACGTGATCGAGAGCCAGCGCCCGCAGATGCGCGGCAAGCCGCTGACCATCGACCTGGAGGTGCGCAGCGCGGTCAGCGTCAACGCGCCGGCCTCGGTGCTGGCGGTGGCGCTGACCAACCTGATCGGCAACGCGATCAAGTACACGCTGGAGGGCAGCGTGCAGGTGGTGGTGGGCGACGGCGGCGTCGAGGTGATCGACACCGGCCCCGGGATCAAACCGGAGGAAGCCGAACGATTGTTCCAGCGCGGCGTGCGCGGCGAGGGCGCCGGCGGCAGCGGCGCGGGCCTGGGCCTGGCGATCGTGCGGCGCCTGTGCGAGCTGTACGGCTGGGACGTGGCGATGCGCCCGCGCACCGACACCAACGGCGCGATCGCCAGCATCACGTTCTCCTAGCCGAAGTCCGCGATTCCCTTACCGCGAATCAGGTCGCCGCCGTATCGAACAGGTCCGTCTGGGCCTGGTAACTGTCGCGGTCGACGAAACCGGCGAGCCCCACGCCGACCAGCCGGTAGCGCGTGGTGGCCGGGCGTTCCACGCGCTCGCGCAAGGTGCAGGCGATCTCGCCCAGCTCACGCGCCGAACGCGGCCGCTGCGGCGGCGTGAGGCTGCGGGTCAGGGTGCGGAAGTCGGCCGTCTTCAGCTTCAGCACCACGGTGCGCGCGACGCGTTCGCGCTCGCGCTGGTAGCCGCTCCAGGCCTTGTCGGCCAGGCGGTGGATGTGCGGTTCCAGCTCGTCCAGCGGCAGGTCGTGCTCGAACGTGTCCTCGGCGGAAATCTGCAAGGTGGGTCGCTCCGGCTGCACCGGATGCTCGTCGATGCCGTGGGCCAGCTCGTGCAGGCGCCGGCCCCAGCGGCCGAAGCGCTGCTCCAGGTCGACGGCGGCGCGGTCGCGCAGCTCGCCCACGGTGGCAATGCCCAGGGCGGCGAGCTTGCCTTCCATCACCTTGCCCACGCCGGGCAGGCGGCCTACCGGCAGTGGCGTGAGGAAGGCGAGCACCTGGTGCGGGCGGATCACCCACAGGCCATCGGGCTTGTTCCAGTCCGAGGCGATCTTGGCCAGGAACTTGTTCGGCGCCACGCCGGCGGAGGCGGTGAGCGCGGTCTCCGCGCGGATCGCCGCGCGGATCGCCTCGGCGGTGGCGGTGGCCGAGGGCAGGGCGGTTTTCGTGGCGGTGACGTCGAGGTAGGCCTCGTCCAGCGACAGCGGCTCGATCAGGTCGGTGTGGCGGGCGAAGATCTCGCGGATCTGCCGCGACACCGCCTTGTAGCGCGCGAAGTCCGGCGGCACGAACACCAGCTGCGGGCACAGCCGCTCGGCGCTGACCGCGGGCATCGCCGAACGCACGCCGAACACGCGCGCCTCGTAGCTGGCCGCGCACACCACCGAGCGCGCGCCGCGCCAGGCCACCGCCACCGGCTTGCCGCGCAGCGCGGGGTCGTCGCGCTGCTCCACCGACGCGTAGAACGCGTCCATGTCGATGTGCAGGATTTTCCGCGGTGCGGACATCTGGGGGTCGCGGCCTGGCGTGCTGGGGACCTCGGCATTGTACGCAGCCCCGCCCGGCGTTCAGCGCCAGAACGGAATCACGTACTCGTCGATCGGGTCGCGTTCCGGCTTGCGGCCGGGCGCGGGTGGCGCGTTGGCCACCCGCAGTTCGTGGCGGCCGGGCGCGAGCGGGCGCACGTCGATCATCGCCACCAGCGCCGGCCGTCGTGCCCGCGCGTCGCTGCCGGTTTCGTAGCGCAGGCCGGCCACGGGCTTGCCATCCAAGGTCACCGCGTGCAGCTTGGCCAGGCAGTCGAGCGTGTGTTCGGCGCGGGAGCGCGCTTGGGTCATGTCGAGCGCCGCCGCGCACTGCCGGCGCAGTGCCGCCGCATCGCGGCCGGGCCGGTAGGGCACGATCAACCGGAGATAGGGCGAGTCGATGACGGCGCTCTGGATGTAGGGCACGGCAGGGTCGCGGATCAGGTCGCGCTGGTCGTCGTAGTAGGCGGCATTGATGGCACGACTGCTGTTGGCGAGATACGGGAAGGTCGCGTATTCGCCCAATCGGTAGGGAGAGTCCGAAGGCAGCAGGGTCAGCGCCCCGAAGATCGCCGTGGGCGCGACGATCAGCCAGACGAGCAGCACGAAGCGGACTTCGCCGATGCGGCTGGAGACCAGCAACCAGACGTACTGGGTGCGGCCGACGCCGATTCGCGCGTAGAACCGCAAGGTCGCCCCCAGAACGCGCCGCCGCCGGCCTGTCGGCGCCAGCCGGCTGCCGAACCAGCGATCGATCAGGTGCGCCACCAGGAACGGAAGCATCACCGCGGCAAAGACGGGGAGCACGAAGTCGAACAGGTCGACGCGGAGGTCGAACACCCGCTGCAGCGTTCCGGTGACGCCGAACACGACGCTGGCGACGAGACAGATCACCAGCAGCAGGATGCCCAGCATCACGCCCAGCGCGAATACCACGGTGGCGCGATTGTCCGCGCGCTCGATGCCGATGCCGGCCGGCGCCAGACGCTGCTGTTCCAGCGCGCGTCGCACCGGGCCCATGCGCAGGCGCTCCCAGCGCACGCCTTCGGGGAACACCGAATGCAGGCCGACCAGGGCGATCCAGTGCGCGCGAAGGATGAGGTGCAGGGTGAAGGTGATCGCCAGGATCAGTGCCGCCGATTTCAGGTAGACGAACACGGTGATGAGCGCCGCCACCGTGGCCTCGTTGAAACGCGGAACCAGCGCATACATGCGATCGTCCAGCCAGCCCGGCAGCTGCAGCATGGCGAACACCGCCACGCCGGAGATCAGCAG
>CALCWL010000585.1 GCA_937906285.1 uncultured Rhodanobacter sp.
ATCGCCTCGCCCTTGTAGCTCTTGTCGTTGACGCCGTAGACGAACATCGGCGTGGCGTCCTTGGACGGCGCCGACAGGATCACTTTCTTCGCGCCGGCATCGATGTGCTTGTGCGCCGCTTCCTTGGTCAGGAACAGGCCGGTGGACTCGATCACCACCTCGGCGTTCACCTCGTTCCACTTCAGGTTGGCCGGGTCGCGTTCCTGGGTCAGGCGGATGCGCTTGCCGTTGACCACCAGATGGTTGCCGTCGACCTTCACGTCGCCATCGAAGCGGCCGTGCACGGAGTCGTGCTTGAGCATGTAGGCCAGGTAATCCGGCTCCAGCAGGTCGTTGATCGCCACGATCTCGATGTCGTTGCCGAAGTTCTCCACGGCGGCGCGCAACACGTTGCGACCGATGCGGCCGAAGCCATTGATGCCGACCTTGATGGTCATGAGGGAACATCCTCCTGAAGGATGCCGCGAGCGCGGCGGAAAGGACGCTCATTTTACCGCCATTCCCTGGCGCCTGCCTGACCCGCGGGCAGCGCGGCGCGCCGGCGGCGGCAAAAAGCCGCAGTGCTCTGTGGCAGACTGCGGCGATCCCTCCCTCGCCGGAATCACTCGCATGAGCTTCGCCCGTCGCGCCACCGTTGCCGTGCTCGCCTGCCTGCTGGCTACGCCAGCGCTGGCATGGGGACCGCTCGGCCACAGCGTGGTCGCCGAGCTGGCCCAGCGGCACCTGAGCCCCGCGGCGGAAGCCGAGGTCCAGCGCCTGCTGGCGCCGGAGCACACCGATGCGCTGGGCGACGTCGCCAACTGGGCCGACCAGATGCAGGACGATCCGGCCATGGCGAACCTGTGGAAGCAGACGCGCAGCCAGCACTACATCAATTTCCGCGGTGGCCCCTCGTGCGACTACGTGCCGCCGCGCGATTGCCGCGACGGCCGCTGCGTGGTGGCCGCGCTGCAGTACTACGTCGGCGTGCTGGGCGACCGCAGCAAGCCGGACGCCGTGCGCCGTCAGGCGCTGAAGTTCGTGGTGCATTTCGTCGGCGACGTTCACCAGCCCCTGCATGCCGGCTATCGCGACGACAAGGGCGGCAACACCTACCAGGTGCAGTTCGACGGCAAGGGCAGCAACCTGCACCGGGTATGGGACTCCGGCATGCTCTACACGCGCGGCCTGGATTGGCAGCAGTACGCGCAGCGGCTGGATTCGGCGGTGCCGGTGCCGCTGCCGGCGCCCATCGCGCCGCTGGACAATCCCTACGCGCAGTGGGCCGAGGAGTCGTGCCGGATCACCGCCGAGGACGGCTTCTACCCGGCCGGGCACAAGATCACCCCCGCCTACGTCTCCACCTGGCTGCCCGTGGCCGACCGTCGCCTGCGCGAAGCCGGCCGCCGCCTCGCGCAGGTGCTCAACCTGACGCTTGGCGCCGGGTCTGCCGCGCGTTGAGCGGGGGCGGCGGCGCGACGGGACGATTCTGCTAGGCTCAGCTGATGCTTACTCCCAAACTCCGTCGCACCAAGATCGTCGCCACCCTCGGCCCGGCCACTGATGCACCGGGTGCCCTGCGCAAACTCATCGACGAGGGCGTCGACGTGGTGCGCCTCAACTTGTCGCACGGCGAGCCGGACGACCATCGCGCGCGCGCGCTGGCGGTGCGCGAAGCGGCCGAGGCGGCAGGCCGCGAGGTCGGCGTGCTGGCCGACCTGCAGGGGCCGAAGATCCGCATCGAGACCTTCGCCGACGGCCCGGTGCAGCTGGTCGAAGGTGCCAGCTTCGTGCTCGATTGCCGCCCCGGCGTGCCGCCGGGCGACGCCACCCGCGTGGGCGTGAGCTATTACGGCTTGCCCGAGGACGTGAGCGCCGGCGACGTGCTGTTGCTGGACGACGGGCTGGTGGCGCTCACCGTGCGCGAGGTGGTCGGCAGCGAGGTGCGCTGCGAGGTGCTGGTGGCCGGCAGGCTGTCCAACCGCAAGGGGCTCAACCGGCAGGGCGGCGGGCTTTCCGTCGACGCGCTGTCGGACAAGGACAAGGCGGACATCCAGCTGGCCGCCGAGATCGGCGCGGATTTCCTGGCCGTGTCCTTCGTGCGCTCGGCCGACGACATGCACCTGGCCCGCCACCTGCTCAAGCTGGCCGGCGGGCGTGCCGCGCTGGTGGCCAAGATCGAGCGCGCCGACGCCATCCCCGTGCTGGGCGAGATCATCGACGCCTCCGACGTGGTGATGGTGGCGCGC
>CALCWL010000586.1 GCA_937906285.1 uncultured Rhodanobacter sp.
CCCAGCAGCCAGCGCAGCCGCGGCCCGTCCAGGCGCGGATCGAGATACAGCGGCGCGTCGGCGTGGGCGATCGAACGCAACGCCACGCCCATCATCCCCGGCACGGCCAGCGAGGCCGCATGGCTGGGCGTGATGGTGCCGCAGTTGCCGTGCGAGCTGCCGCAACCGGGCGTGCCCTGCTCCAGCACGCGCACGCTGGCGCCCGCCTTGCACAGTTGCAGCGCACAGGCCAACCCGATGACACCGCCACCAAGGATCAGCACATCGTCGCGATCCGAATCCATCGACGGATTGTAACCAGCCACGACGATCCCGCACGGTATCGCCACAATTCCACCAACTTGTGAGAACTTTCTTCCAACCTGTTGATTTGATAACCTCGACCTGACTCAAGCCGGGACCATGCCATGCCCATGGATCGAACACGCCGTGTCGCGTCGATCGTCGTCACCCGGCACGTGACGCGCAGCTTGCTGCTCGGCGCCATGCTGGCGCTGCTCGGCGCCTGCGCCAGCACGCCACGCCATCGCGAGTCGACCTACAAGACTTCGCATTCCGCACTGGCCGACCTGCCGCCGCGCGCGCCGTCAGCCGCCAGTGCGGGCGAAGCCAACGACATCCTGTTTCGCGCGATCGGCCTGGTCGGCACGCCTTATCGCTGGGGCGGCAACACGCCGGCGGGCGGCTTCGACTGCAGCGGGTTGGTCGATTACATCTACCGCACGGCGGCCGGCATCGCCCTGCCGCGCACCTCGCATGCGATGGCCTCGATGCGCGCACACAAGGTGAAGCGGATGACCCAGCTGGCCAGCGGCGACCTGGTCTTCTTCGACATCGGCGGCAGCATCAGCCACGTGGGCGTGTATGTCGGCAAGGGCCGCTTCGTGCATGCGCCGAACAGCGGCGGCACGGTACGGCTGGACGACATCGACGGGCCGTACTGGGGCGACCACTTCGCGTACGGGAAGCGGGTGCTGGATTAAGGGCCGTACAGGGCGAAAGCCTGTGCACGATGATCTTCGTCATGCGACGGAAGGAAAGGCATCGCGTTCCGCAATCCGAGCGCTCCCTCATCCCAACCTTCTCCCAAAGGGAAAGGGGCAAACGAAAAACGGCGCCGAGGCGCCGTTTTTCGTTTGATCCAATATCCGCAGGTCAGTGCTCCGCACTGCCCGGCGGATGCGCGTGACCGTGCTGCAGTTCTTCCTCGGTGGCATCGCGCACTTCACCGATGGCGACGTCGAAATGCAGATCCTTGCCGGCCATCGGGTGGTTGAGGTCGACGTCGATCGTGCTCATGCCGACCTTGTGCACGGTGACGGCGCGCTGGCCGCCCTGCTTCAGCTGCAGCACGGTGACCATGCCGGGCTTGAGCCGGTTCGCCTGCGGGAAGTACTTCTTGGACATGCGCTGGATCTGGCCTTCCTGGCGCTCGCCGTAGGCGTCTGCCGCGGCCACGTCCACCGCCAGTTGCTCGCCGGTCTCGTGGCCCTCAAGCGCGGTTTCCAGGCCGGGAATCAGCTGGCCGTGGCCAAGCAGCACCCACAACGGTTCGTCGCGGTCGTGCGAGCTTTCGACCTTGTCGCCGGCCACGGTCAGCGTGTAGTGCAGGGAAACCACCTTGTCCTTTCCAGCTTTCATCGTATGTCTCGCAAGAGGGCGCAAACCGGCGATTCTATCAGGAGCGCTGCCTGCCAAAGTGCGTGCCGCGTACCTCCGGCCCCAGCCACGCCAACAGGGCCAGCACCACGGCCACTGCGGCCATCCACCCCGCCATCACCAGCGCGTAGTTGCCGCCGCTGCGATCGGCCAGCCACGATTGCGCGGTGGCCGTGCTCGCGGCCAGCAGGTTGCCCAGCTGATAGGCGAAGCCGGGCAAGGTGCCGCGCACGTCGTCCGGCGACAGCTCGTTGAGATACGCCGGCACGATGCCCCAGGCCCCCTGCACCATCACCTGGATGAGGAACGCGCCCAGCCCGAGCAGCACCAGCGAGCCGCCATGCGTCCACAGCGGAATGCACGGCAGGGCCAGCAACGCCGCCACGATCATCGCGCGTCGCCGGCCGATGCGTTCGGACCAGGCGCCGAAGCTCAGGCCACCGAGGATGGCGCCGGCGTTGAGCAGCATCGTCAGCACGGTCACCGCGCCGACCTGCAGGTGCAACTGCGATTTGAGGAAGGTCGGATACATGTCCTGCGAGCCATGGCTGAACATGTTGAACGCCATCATCAGCAGCATCATGTACAGCAG
>CALCWL010000587.1 GCA_937906285.1 uncultured Rhodanobacter sp.
GCGCTGGTGCTGGCGATCGAGCCCGAAGCGCGCATCAGCGAGCTGGCGCTGCGCGAGCAACTGGCGGCACGGGGCTATTTCGAAGCCGTCAACCTGTCGTTTGTGGCGGCCGAGCTGCTCTCCAGCTGGGGCTTCGACGAACAGCGGGTGTCGCTGGCCAATCCGCTGTCGGCCGATCTGGCGGTGATGCGTCCTTCGCTGCTGCCGGGCCTGGTCGAGGCCTTGCGGCACAACCGTGCACGCCAGCAGGGGCGCGTGCGCCTGTTCGAGGTGGCTCGGGTGTTCCGGCATGGCCCGGTCGGGCGCGAGGAGCCCGGCATCCACGGCCTGACGCATTCGCAAGCCGGCGATGCGCCGATGGAGACCCCCAGCCTGGCTGTCGTGGCCAGCGGCAGCGCGCACGCCGAACAATGGGGCGAACCTTCGCGTGTGCTCGACTTCCACGATCTCAAGGGCGACCTGGATGCGCTGATCGCCTGGGGCGGCGAGCCGGAGCGCTGGTCGGTCCACGCCGATGCACTGCCGTCCTGGCTGCATCCGGGCCGCGGCGCCCGGGTCGCCCGCGATGGCGAGACGGTCGGTTATGTCGGGGCTCTGCATCCCCGGCTGGCGCGGGAGCTCGATCTGGGCCCCGACGTGCATGTGCTGGAGGTGGCGCTGGAGCCGCTGCTGGCCCGCCGCCTGCCCCGGGCGACGGCGATTCCGCGCTTCCCGGCGGTGCGCCGCGATATCGCGATGGACTTGCCGGAAAGCGTCAGCTGGTCACGGATCGAACAAACCGTTCGCGCCACGCTGGGCGCGCGGCTGCGGGAGCTGCGGTTGTTCGACCGTTACAGCGGCAAAGGCGTCGAAGCAGGCCGAAAGAGTCTCGCTATGGGCTTGATTTTGCAGGACGCTTCACGCACCCTTACAGATGACGACGCGGATCACTGGGTACGCGAAGCGGTGAACGCGTTGGAGCAGACATGCCAGGGGAAACTGCGAGGATGAGATGGCGCTGACCAAGGCGGAAATGGCCGAGCGGCTTTTCCTCGACGTGGGCCTCAACAAGCGTGAGGCCAAGGAATTCGTGGATGCCTACTTCGAGGTGGTGCGCGGCGCGCTGGAGAACGGCGAGCAGGTGAAGCTGTCCGGGTTCGGCAATTTCGACCTGCGCATGAAGAACCAGCGGCCGGGGCGCAACCCCAAGACTGGCGAGGAGATCCCGATCTCTGCGCGGCGGGTGGTGACGTTCCGACCGGGGCAGAAACTCAAGGTGAGAGTCGAAAGCTATGCTGGATCAAGGGAATAACACCGAACTGCCGGCCATCCCGGCCAAACGCTACTTCACCATCGGTGAAGTGGGCGAGCTGTGCGGTGTGAAGCCCCACGTGCTGCGATACTGGGAGCAGGAGTTTCCGGCCCTCAACCCGGTCAAGCGCCGCGGCAACCGCCGCTACTACCAGCGCCACGACGTGCTGATGATCCGTCAGATCCGTTCGTTGCTGTACGACGAGGGTTTCACCATCACCGGTGCGCGCGCCCGGCTGGAAGGTCCGCAGGCACGGCTGGAATCCAGCATGTCGCACCAGATCGTGCGCCAGGTGCGGATGGAGCTGGAGGAAGTGCTGACGTTGCTGCGCCGCTGAGCGACATCACGCTTCCGGCAGCGCACCACAAGCTGCTAGAATCGCCGTTTCGTCGGGGCGTAGCGCAGCCTGGTAGCGCATCTGCCTGGGGGGCAGAGGGTCGTCGGTTCGAATCCGGCCGCCCCGACCAATTGGCTTTGGACATGAAAAAGCGCCCGGTGGGCGCTTTTTCATGTCCGGGAATAGGGAATGGGAAATAGGGAATCGGAAGAGCCAAGCGGCAGCGCACCCGCTTCTCCGATTCCCTATTTCCCATTCCCTATTCCCCGCCTAATACAACACCCGGCTGCGCAACGTCCCCGGGATCGCCGCCAGCTTCGTCTTCAGCGCATTCGCCTGGGCCTCGTCGGCGCTGACGTCGATCACCACGTAGCCGACTTCGCTGTCGGTCTGCAGGAACTGGGCGTCGATGTTGAGGTTGCCGGCGGAGAACAGTTCGTTGATGCGCGACAGCGTGCCGGGCACGTTGCGGTGGATGTGCAGCAGGCGGCGGCTGTGCGGGTGTTCGGGCAGGGTGACTTCGGGGAAATTCACCGCCGACAGGGTCGAGCCGTTGTCGCTGTAGCGCACCAGCTTGCTGGCCACCTCGATGCCGATGTTGTCCTGCGCCTCCAGCGTGCTGCCGCCGACGTGCGGGGTCAGGATCACGTTGTCCATGCCCACCAGCGGCGAAACGAAAGCGTCGTCGTTGCCCTTGGGTTCGAGCGGAAACACGTCGACCGCGGCACCGGCCAGCCGTCCGTCGCGCAAGCCCGCGGCCAGTGCCTCGATGTCGACCACGCTGCCGCGCGAGGCGTTGATCAGCATGGCTCCGGCATGCATTTTCGCCAGCTGTTCGGCGCGGATCATCAGCTGCGTGGCCGGCGTCTCCGGCACGTGCAGGGTGACCACGTCCGAGCGTTCCAGCAGCTCGTCCAGGCTGGATACCGCGCGGGCATTGCCGAGCGCCAGCTTGGTTTCGATGTCGTGGAAGATCACCCGCATGCCCAGGCTCTCGGCGAGCACGCCGACCTGGGTGCCGATGTGGCCGTAACCCACGATACCCAGCACCTTGTCGCGGGTCTCGTAACTGCCGGTGGCCGATTTTGCCCAGCCGCCGCGGTGGCATTGCGCGTTCTTCTGCGGGATGCCGCGCAGCAGCATGATCGCCTCGGCGATCACCAGTTCGGCCACGCTGCGGGTATTGGAGTAGGGCGCGTTGAACACCGGGATGCCCGCCAGGCGGGCGGCGCCCAGGTTCACCTGGTTGGTGCCGATGCAGAAGCAGCCCACGGCGATCAGTCGCTTGGCCTGGGCCAGCACCTCGGCGGTGAGTTGCGTGCGCGAACGGATGCCGATGATGTGGGCTTCGCCGATGCGCGCCTTGAGTTCATCCTCGGGCAGCGACTTGGCGTGCAACTCGACCTGGCTGTAGCCGGCCCGATGGAATACCTCCACCGCACTGGCACTGACCCCCTCCAGCAGCAATACCTTGATGTCCTGGCGTGGATAGGAGGTCTGCATCTTCGTGGTGTGTCCGGTGGCGGCGGTCGCTCCAGAGTAGGCGAGGAATTGCCGCACTGCAACACTGGACGTGCTACGGCGTGGCTGGCAGTCTGTGCGGACACCCCGGAGCCGCCGCATGTCCGATGACCGCCTCGCCGATCTGTCCCGTCGCCTGCCCGAACTGCGCGTGCTGACGGCCGCGGCCGACCTCGAACACTACGGTCGCGACTGGACCCGCCGCTGGGTACCGGCGCCGTTGGCGATTGCCTTGCCGGCATCGGTGGAGGAAGTGCAGGCGATCGTGCGCTGGGCCAACGAACAGGCGGTGGCGATCGTGCCCTCGGGTGGGCGTACCGGTTTGTCCGGCGGCGCGGTGGCGGCACACGGCGAGCTGGTACTCAGCCTGGAGCGGATGCAGCGCGTGCTTGGCTTCGATGCGGTCGATCGCACCCTCACCGTGCAGGCGGGGATGATCCTGCAGCACGTCCATGACGCGGCACGGCAGCATGGTCTGATCTATCCGGTCGATTTCGCGGCGCGCGGCTCGTGTTCGATCGGCGGCAACATCGCCACCAACGCCGGCGGCATCCGGGTGATCCGCTATGGCAACACGCGCGAGTGGATCGCCGGGTTGAAGGTGGTCGCCGGCAACGGGGAGCTGCTCGAACTCAATCGCGGCCTGGTGAAGAACTCCAGCGGCTACGATTTTCGCCAGTTGCTGGTCGGCTCGGAAGGCACGCTGGGCATCGTGGTGGAAGCGACGCTGAAGCTCGCCGATCCGCCGCCGCCCTCGCAGGTGATGCTGCTGGCGCTGCCGGACATGGACGCGCTGATGCAGGTATTCGCGCTGTTCCGCGCGCGGCTGGAACTGCAGGCATTCGAATTCTTCACCGACCACGCGCTGCGCCACGTGCTGGCGCATGGTGCGCAGCGCGCCATCGACGGGGACCATCCGTACTACGTGGTCACCGAGTTCGACGCCGCCGACGAACGACAGCAGGAAGCGGCGCTGGCCGTGTTCGAGCAGGCACTGGAGCAGGGTTGGGTCAGCGACGGCGTGATCGCGCAGAGCGAGGCGCAGGCTGCCGCGCTGTGGCGGCTGCGCGAAGGCATCACCGAGAGCCTGGCGCCGCGGCGGCCGTACAAGAACGACATCGCGGTGCGGGTCGGTGCGGTGCCGGCGTTCCTGCACGAGATGCAGGCCTTGCTGGCACGCGAGTATCCGCGGGCCGAAGTGATCTGGTTCGGCCACATCGGTGACGGCAACCTGCACATCAACGTGTTGCGGCCGGATGATCTTGCCGAGGCCGCGTTCATCGAACAGTGCGAACACGTCACCCGCCTGCTGGCGGACACGCTGGAGCGCCATGGCGGCAGCATCTCGGCGGAACACGGCATCGGCCTGGTCAAGCGCGCCTATCTGGGCAGCACGCGCGGCGCGGCGGAGATCGCCCTGATGCGCGGCGTGCGCAAGGTGTTCGATCCGCGCGGCGTGCTCAATCCGGGCAAGCTGTTCGCCGACGATTGAGGGCCCGCAAGCCGCGCCCGTGCTAGCCTTGGCGGCTTGTCTGTGGATTCGAAGGAGTCGTCATGCCGTCGTCGCCGCTGCGTTCCCTGTACCCCGAGATCGAGCCGTTCGACCGCGGCATGCTGCCGGTATCGCCGCTGCACACGCTGTACTACGAGCAGAGCGGCAACCCGCACGGCAAGCCGGTGGTGTTCCTGCACGGCGGCCCGGGCGGCGGCACCAATCCGAAGTGCCGGCGCTTCTTCGATCCGGCGATCTATCGCATCGTGCTGTTCGACCAGCGCGGTTGCGGCCAGTCGACCCCGCATGCGGAGCTCACCGACAACACCACCTGGGACGTGGTCGCCGACATCGAGCGCGTGCGCGAGCACCTGGGTATCGACCGCTGGCAGGTGTTCGGCGGCTCGTGGGGTTCGACCCTGGCGCTGGCGTACGCGCAGACCCATCCGGAAAAGGTGACGGAGCTGGTGCTGCGCGGCATTTTCATGCTGCGGCGGGAAGAACTGGAGTGGTTCTACCAGAAGGGTTGCGACGCGCTGTACCCGGACGCATGGGAGGCCTATCTCGCGGCGATTCCCGAGGTGGAGCGCGGCGATCTGATGAGCGCCTATCACCGCCGATTGACCAGCAGCGATCCCGCGGTGCGCAGCGCGGCGGCGCGCGCCTGGTCGGTGTGGGAAGGCGCGACCAGCTTCCTGTGGCAGGACAAGTCGCACATCGAATCGAGCGCCGCGGACGAGTTCGCGCTGGCCTTTGCCCGCATCGAATGCCATTACTTCGTCAACGGCGGTTTCTTCGAACACGGCGACCAGTTGCTGCGCAACGTGGATCGCATCCGCCATATTCCCGCCGTGATCGTGCAGGGACGCTACGACGTGGTGTGCCCGCTGCGCAGCGCGTGGGACCTGCACCGGGCCTGGCCGGAGGCCGATCTGCGCATCGTGCAGGACGCCGGCCATTCGGCGTTCGAGCCGGGCATCCTGCACCAGTTGCTGGAGGCCACCGACCGCTTCGGTCGCTGAGCCCGGTCAACATGCGAAGGCCGCCAATCGGCGGCCTTCGCGGTTGCGTTCAGTGCAGCCGTCGGTGGATCAGCGGCACGAACAGGTCCACCACGAAGCCGTCATGGTCCGACACGCCGATCGCCCGCGTCCAGTCGCTGGCGCTCGCTGCATCGTCGACGGTCTGCGCCGGCGCGTCGAGGTCGGCGCGGCCGAACTGCATGTCCAGGAAGCGCAACCGCGCGGGCACGTTGAGCAGGGCGTGGTCGAGCACCTGGAAGGTCGGCACGGCGCGTCCGGGGTTGCCGCTGCCGGCCCTGGTATAGCCCTGGATCTCGCCGAAGTTCTGCGTGTACAGGAACGAGTAGCGATCATTGCGCGGCACCGTATTCACGGCGTTCCACAGCGCCGGCTGCACGATATTGTGGCCGAGCTTGAGCAGGTTCTGGTTGTCGTCGTAGCGGCCGGCGACCAGGTTCACCACGTCGGTCCAGCCATCGGTGAACTGGTAGGCATTGAAGTCGCCCACCACCAGCAGCGGCATGCGCGGATCGGCTTGCTGCAATGCCTGCACCTGGTTGGCCAGCGATTTCGCCTGCAGAAAGCGCTTCTCGCGGTCGCGTTCGGCGTCGGCGGTGTTGTCGTCGACGTTGGAGCGTGCCTTCATGTGCACCGAAATGACGTGGAAGCGCGTGTGACCTGCCTGCGCGGTGAGCAGCAGAGGCGGGTGGTCGTGGATGAAGGCGGTGTGGCCGTCGTCGTTCCAGGTTTCGCTGGCGGCGAGTTGCTGCACCGAAAGTACCTGCACGCGGTCGCGGCGCACCAGGAAGCCGACATTGATGCCGCTGGGGTCGTGGCCGGGCAGCAGGTAGGCGTCGTACGTCACGCCATAGTCGGTGAGGAGTTGCGTGGCCAGGCCGCGCAGCAACGGCAGGGTTTCCACTTCCTCCACCGACAGCACGTCGGGCAGTTGCAGCACGCTGCCGACATAGCTGGACAGGCGCCGGGTTTTTAGTGCGACCTCGTCCGGCGTGGACTCCTTGCTCCCGCCGCTGCAGGTGTAGGTGGTGTCGAACACGCTGTCGCAGAAACGTTCCGTGTTGAACGCGCCGATGCGCAGTGCGAGCAGAGGGGTGGGCGAGACCGGCCGCGGGATCGGCGCGGCGTACGCCAGCCGGAACTGCGTGGGGATGAAGGTGTAGGCGCCGAAGTCGTAGGAGATCACGCCCTCGGCATGGAAGGTGCTGCCGGCGTTGAACGGCGTGTTCAGCGGCACCGCACCGAAGTCGGCCGTGTTCATCTTGAACACTTCCGGGTTGCCGCTCCAGTTGGGCAGGTCCACGCCTGCGGGCACCGGCACGCCGAACACCACGCCGGGCTGGCGCAGCGAGCGTCGGCCATTCGCGGTGATGCTGACCTCCGCATACGGTTCGCTGCTGAAGCGCTTGTTGCCGGTGTTGATCATGCCGTGGTCGATGCGCACACGCATGCTCATGAAGCACTGGAAATTGGTGGCGCCGCAGGAGAGATGGTCCGGATCGGGCGAAGGCGTGCGCCGGTCGAACACGACCGCACGCGGCAGGCGCACGTGGCGGTCGACTACGTTGACTGTGGCGTTCTTCAGTTCGGTGAGGCCGTAGTAGTCGTCCACCCGTGCAGCCACGTCCACGGCATCGCCCACGTGCACGGTCGGTATGCTGTTGGTGAAGACGTACACGCCGTTGGAAGTCAGCGGGCTGGCGTCGGCGCGCGCATCGGGCGTCTGCATGGTGAAGCCCAGCGGGCCCACCGCGGTGACCACGTTGCCGTAGGTGAACACCGACTTGCCGAGCAGGGCGGCCCGCTGCCCGCTGCCGTTGATCTGCCAGATCTCCGCCTGCACCGGGATGTCGTAGTGGATGGTGCCGATGGCGGTGGCGTCGCCCAGCGCCACACCATCGCCGGGATCGCTCAGCGTGACGCTGAAG
>CALCWL010000588.1 GCA_937906285.1 uncultured Rhodanobacter sp.
ACGAGCAGCTGCATGAAGGCCATCGAACAACTGCGAATCAACGGCGGCCTGCCCAGCCCGAAGGGCGTGGCGCTGGCGATCATGCAGATCAGCCGCCGCGACGACGCGACGCTGGAGGAAATCAGCCGCCTGGTGCAGAGCGACCCGGTCACCAGCGGCCGCCTGCTGCACATGGCCAATGCCGCCAGCATCGCCGCCCGTCCGCTGGCCAGCATCCCCGAGGCGATCATCCGTCTCGGTCTGGCGGCCGTGCGCCAGCTGGCGATGGGTTTTTCGCTGGTCGACCAGTACCGCAGCGGCGCCTGCAAGAGCTTCGATTACCCGCGCTTCTGGTCGCACTCGCTGCTGATGGCGGTGGCGATGCAAGAACTGGGCAAGCGCGTGCGGCTCGCATCGCCGGATGAACTGTTCGCCTGCGGCCTGCTCGCCCGCATCGGGCAGCTGGCGCTGGCCACGCTGTACCCGGAAGAGTACGCACAGCTGCTGCAACGCGGCGGCGAGACCACGGTGGAGGCCGAGCGGCAATTGCTGCACGTCGACCACAACGAACTTACCGCCGTGATTCTCGAAGACTGCGGCATCCCGCGGGCATTGGCCGAGCCGGTGTTTTTCCACGAGAACGTGGAGGCCGCCAGCTTCGCCGAAGGCTCGCGTCCGTACCAGCTCACCCGGCTGTTCCACCTGGCCAGGCGGCTGGCCGACCTGAGCCTGGCGCCGGACGAGCAGCGCACCCAGCACATCGGCGAGCTGATGCTGCTGGGCGGCAAGCTCGGCCTGGACGCGGGCGAACTCGGCGTCCTGCTCGACCAGGTGCATGCGCAATGGCACGACTGGAGCGCGGTGCTGCACGTTCCCGACGGCAAGGTGCCGGCCTTCGCCGAGCTGGTCGCCACCCCGGTCGCTGCCGCTGATGGCCCACCCGCTGCCGCGGAAGTCTCGCGCGTGCTGTGGGTAGCCAGCGCCGCGCCGGTGCGCGCGATGCTGACGGAGATTCTCGGCGGCATGCCCGACCAGGTGGTGCACTCGGCCGGCAGCGGCGAGGAAGGCCTCGCGCTCGCCGTGCAACTGATGCCGCAAGTGGTGATCGCCGACTCGCGCATGCCCGGGCTGGACGGCTGGGCGCTGTGCCGCGCGCTGCGCGCCACGCCGTGGGGCCAGTCGATCTACCTGATCGTGCTGGCCAGCGTGACTTCCGAAACCGAGATCCGCCTGGCCACCGAGGCGCAGATCAACGATTGCGTGAGCCCGGCCCAGGCCACCCGCATGCTGCCGTTGCGGATGGGCGCGGCGCGCCAGTACGTGAAGTTGCTCAACCAGTGGGAACGCGACCGCGCACAGCTCAAGCGGTTCTCCGCCGAACTGGCGATGAGCAATCGCAAGCTGCAGCACTACGCCCTGATCGACCAGCTCACCGGCCTGCAGAACCGGCGCGCGGGGATGGAGTCGCTGGCCCAGGCGTGGAGCATGGCCGAGCGCTCAGGGGAATCGGTGACGATGATGATGATCGACATCGACCGCTTCAAGGAGGTCAACGACACCCACGGTCACGCGGTAGGCGACCAGGTGCTGCTCGAAGTGGCCCGCACCATCCGCCGCTCCGCGCGCAAGGAAGATGCCGTGTGCCGCATGGGCGGCGAGGAGTTCCTGGTGATCTGCCGCAATGCCGACCTGTCTTCCTCGCTGCACGCCGCCGAGCGCCTGCGCAAGGCGGTGGCCAGCCTGCAGGTGAGCGTCGAGGACCAGCAACTGGGCGTGACGATCAGTATCGGCCTGGCCGCGCGCGAGGACGGCATGGCCGACCCCGGCGCCCTGGTCAACGCCGCCGACAAGGCGCTTTACGCGGCCAAGAAGAAGGGTCGCAACCGCACCTGCCGCTACGAGGACGGCAAGCTCTACCTGGAAGGCTGAGCGCGACGCATCAGGGCGTGCCTGCGAACGCGTGATCCAGCCAGTCGTGCATCAGCCGGTAGCTGCGCGCCGCGGCCGCGGCGTCGTAGCGGCAACCGGGCGAGTTCTCGCCGACCTCGGTGAAGCAGTGCACCGCGTGGCCGAGCACCACGAACTGCCAGTCGGCGGGGCTCATGCGCATCTCGTCCATGAACTTGCCTGCGTCCGGCATGGTGCCCTTGTCGTCGGCGCCGTTCATCGCCAGCACGCGCGCCTTGATGAGTTTGGCCAGCATCGGATCGTCGGTGGCCAGCCCGCCGTGGAACGACACCACCGCCGCCACATCCGCGCCGCTGCGCGCCAGGTCGAGCACCGCCGAGCCACCGAAACAGAAGCCGATCGCTGCCAGCTTCGTGACATCGAGCGGTGCGCTGGCCGCCTGCGCCTTCAACTGCTCCAGCGCCACGCCGATCCGCTTGCGCATCAGCGCGCGGTCGCCGTACAGCGGCTTCACCGCGGCCTGCGCCTCGCCGTTGTTGGTGGGGCGCACGTCCGCGCCGTACATGTCGGTGAGCAGGATCACGTAATCCTTGCCGGCGATCGCTTCGGCCTTTTTCACCGCCGCGTCGTTCACGCCGTACCAGTTCGGCACCATCACCAGGCCGGGACGTTTGACCAGCGTGGCGTCGTCGAAAACCAGCACGCTGTGGAAACGGGTGCCGTCCTGCGTCCATTCGACCGGGCGATGCACCATCTTCGCCTGGACGGCGAGGCTTGAGCCGGCAAGCAACAGCAGACAGCAGAGTCGGGCGATGCGCATGGTCGATCCTCCGGTGGCGTTACGCTGCCCTCCCCTGCGCGTTCCCGAGGAACTTCCTTCGGTTGCAGGCGAGGGCAAAGATCTAAAGTCCTGCGGCGTGATCCGACAGGCGCCGCTTCAACGGCGCCAGCCGATCGAGCAAGCGCACGCCGACGGCGCGCGCGGCGACCAGCGGCGGCGACCGCCAGGCGTAGATGCGCGCCAGCGCGTCGAAGCCGAGCGCATCCAGCGTATCGGCGCTGCGCCGGCGCCGCGCATAGCGACGCAGCACGTGTTCAGCGCCGATGTCGCGGCCTGCCGCACGCGCACCGATCAGAGTGTCGCGCAGCTCGGCCACGTCGCGCAGGCCCAGGTTGACGCCCTGCCCGGCCAGCGGATGCACCGCATGCGCGGCGTCGCCCAGCAGCACGAAGCGCTCGGCCTGGTAACGCTCGGCCAGTTGCAGCTTCAGCGGAAACGCGGCGCGCGACGTGCTGCCGGTGATCCGACCCAGGCGGAAATCGCTGGCGGCGCCGAGCTCGTCGCAGAAGCGCCGATCGTCCAGCGCCAGCACGCGCTGCGCCTCGGCCTCGGGCAGCGACCACACGATCGAGCTGCGCCCGTCGGCCAGCGGCAACAGGGCCAGCGGGCCGCCGGGCAGAAAGCGCTGCCACGCCGTCTCTTCATGCGCGCGCTCGGTGTCCACATGCGCCACCACCGCACGCTGCGCGTAATCGCGGCCGCGCGTGCCGATGCCGGTCAGCTGGCGCAGCGGCGAGGCGGCGCCGTCGGCGGCCACCAGCACGGCAGCAGACAGCGTCGCGCCATCGGCCAGTTGCAACTGGATGCGATCGTCGCGCGCCTCGAAGGCGGTCACCTCGGCCGGACACGGCCGGCGGACACCAGCTGTTTCCAGCGCCTGCCACAGCGTCCATTGCACCAGGCTGTTCTCGACGATGCAGCCGAGCAGGTCGCGACCTTCCGCAGCGGCATCGAAGTCGATCGACGCGCCGCTGGCGGCATCCCACACGTGCATGCGCCGGTAGGCCGAGACACGCGCCCGGAGGATGGACGTCCAGACGTCCATGTCATCCAGCATCGCGATCGACGATGGCGCCAATCCGACCACGCGCAGATCCACCTCCGCGTCAGCCCTCCACGGCATCGGCGTGCGCGCCTCCAGCAGGGCGACGCTGAAGCCCGCGCGGGCCAGCGCCAGTGCAGCCGCCGCGCCGACCATGCCGCCACCGACCACGGCCACGTCCAGCGTGGCGGCGCGACGGCGCGGGGCGACGTCACCGATGCCGGCGTTCATGGCACGCGCTCCAGCACGGCGCGCGGCGGCGTGCCGCGAAAGCCCATGCCGCGCCGCGCCAGTGCGCGTTGCAGCGGGGGCAGCCGGTCGCAGGCCAGCAGGGCCAGCGAACGCAACGGCGCCAGCAACGGTTGCGGCAGGCAGGCCAGTTGCACCAGGCCGTGGCTCATCGCCATGGTGCCTTCGCGATCCGGCGCCCGCCGCGCGGCGTAGCGGGCGAGCATGCCTGCATCGCCGGGATCGGCCTGCGCGGCAACCAGCTCGGCCAGGGTCAGCGCATCGCGCAGGCCCAGGTTGAAACCTTGCGCGCCAATCGGATGCACGGTTTGCGCGGCATTGCCGATCAGCACCGCGCGGGGCGCGACCAACTGCGTCGCCGCGACGCGATGGATCGCGTAGGGATGCCGCCGGCCCGGTCGGCTCAGTCGCCCCAGGCGCCAGCCGAAGCGCTGCTGCGCCAGCGCGATGAAGGTGGCGTCATCCAGTGCAGTCACCGCGGCCGCCTCGTCCGCGGCCACGGTCAGCACCAACCCGCAGCGGCGCTCGGCCAGCGGCAGCAGGGCGATCGGGCCGGCATCGGCGAAACGCTCGAAGGCGCGGTTGGCGTGATCGCGCCCGGGCGTGACGGTGCAGACGAACAGGGTCTGCCGATAGTCGTGGCGCTCCGCGTCGATACCCAATTGCGCGCGCACGAACGAGCTGGTGCCGTCGGCGCCGACCAGCAGCGGCGTGTCGATCCGACGCGCGCCGTCGGCGGTGTCGACCTGCGCGCGCCAACCGCCCGCCAGTGGCTCGAGCGCGGACAGGGTGGCCGGGGCGAGCCGGGTCAGCCGGGTGCAGGCATCGAGCCGGCGCAGCAGGGCGGCGCCGAGTTCGCGTGCCGGCAGGGTCCAGCCCAGCACGTCGACGCCTTGCTTGTCCGCGTCGATGCGCGCGCTGCCGAACTCGCCGGCACGGCTGACCCGGATGTGCCGGATCGGCGTGGCGCGCGCGGCGGCGTGCTGCCATACGCCGATCGCATCGAGTCCGTTGACGGTGGCCCTGGCCAAGGCGAGGTTGCGCTCGTCATAGCTGGGCTGCGCGTCGGCACGCGGCGCGGCGGTCTCGACCAGGGTGGCGGCGATACCGACCGCGTCCAGCGCGATCGCCAGGCTGGCGCCGACCAGGCCGCCGCCGACGATCAACACGCTGCCGCAAACAGGGGGAGCGGAGGGATTCATGCCACGAATGATACGCGTCGACGCCACGCCGACGCATCGGGCCGGTCGCATTGGGCTAAACTTGCAGGCCTGTATCCCGCAGCGCCGCACGGAGTTCCCATGGCAACCTCAACGACCCGACGCCTGGTCATCTTCCTGGGCCTGGCCCTGGTGATGGGCGTCACCCGCTTCCATCCCTCGCTGCTGCATCATGCGTTGTGGGACGCTTCGTGGGGCGTGTTTTTCCTCGCCGGCTTCTGGTTGCGCGGCCAGGGCCGCTGGGCCTTCCCGCTGCTGATGGCGGAAGCGGTGCTGGTGGACTATCTCGTGATCAGCGGCCAGGGCATCGACTTCTGGAGCCATTACTGCGTGTCCCCGGCCTACTGGTTCCTGCTGCCGTCCTACGGTGCGCTGTGGCTGGGTGGTAGCTGGCTGGCGAAACACCAGCAGGGCCTGAACCTGCGTACGCTGGGCCTCGCGGCCGGCACGCTGCTGGTGGCCGAGGGCGTCTGCTACCTGATCTCCAACGGCAGCTTCTACTGGCTCAGCGCCAGCGTTCCCGCGCCGCGCAGCCTCGGTGCGTGGTTCGGCAACCTTGGCGACTGGTACCTGCCGTTCCTCGCCGGCACCGCCGTCTACGTGGCGCTAGGTGCGGCGCTGCACGCGCTGGCAACCCAGCTGACGCACGCCGCGCAGCGCAGCGGCCACGCCAGGCACTGACGTGGGCAACCGCCTCTCGCGGATCTACACGCGCACCGGCGACGATGGGTCGACCGGCCTCGGCGACGGCGCGCGTGTCGGCAAGGATTCGCCGCGGGTCAACGCCTACGGCACGGTCGACGAGCTCAACAGCACGATCGGCATGCTGCTGGCCGCCGACGGCGTCACCGACGAGGTGCGCGAGGTGCTGACCCAGGTGCAACACGACCTGTTCGATCTCGGCGGCGAGCTGTGCATCCCCGGCATGGCGATGGTCAACGACAGCGACATCGAGCGGCTGGAGCACGTCCTCGACCGGCTCAACGATCCGCTGCCGCCGCTGAAAGAGTTCATCCTCCCCGGCGGCGGCATGGCCGCGGCCTGCGGCCATCTGGCGCGCACCGTGTGCCGCCGCGCCGAACGCGAGGTGATCGCGCTGGCGCGGGTGGAAGAGATCCGCACCCAGCCGCAGCGCTACCTCAACCGGCTGTCGGACCTGCTGTTCGTGATTTCGCGCGTGCTGGCACGCGCCAGCGGCCACGGCGAGGTGCTGTGGCAACACGAGCGCCGCCCCAAGCCCAAGCCTTCCGCCTGAGCCGCCGCATGCTGCGGCTGTACACCCATTCCGCCTGCCTGCGGCATGATCCGGGGCCGGGCCACGTGGAACGGCCGGCGCGATTGCACGCGGTGCTGCAGGCACTCGATCACGACCGCTACGCCGCGCTGGATCGCGTCGAGGCGCCGCCGGCCACCCGCGAGCAACTGCTGCGCGTGCACGACGCCGCACACATCGGCGAGGTCCTGCTCGGCGCACCGGCGGGCGAGATGCTGGCGCTGGACCAGGACACCGTGATGGGCCCGGGCTCGACCGAGGCGGCGCTGCACGCCGCGGGCGCCTTGGTGGCGGCGGTCGATGCGGTGCTCGGCGGCAACGCGCAGTGCGCATTCTGCGCGGTGCGCCCGCCGGGCCACCACGCCACCCGCCATCGCGCGATGGGCTTCTGCCTGTTCGACAACGTCGCGGTGGGCGCCGCCCACGCGCTGGCCGCGCACGGGCTGAAGCGGGTCGCCATCGCCGATTTCGACGTGCACCACGGCAACGGCACGCAGGACATCTTCGAGCACGAGCCGCGCGTGCTGTTCGTCTCCAGCCACCAGTCGCCGCTCTACCCGGACAGCGGCCGCGAAGACGAGCGCGGTTGCGGCAACATCGTCAACGGCGTCCTCTCGCCCGGCGCCGGCTCGCACGAGTTCCGCGAACTGTGGGATGCCGTGCTGCTGCCGCGAATGCACGCCTTCCGGCCGCAACTGCTGCTGATCTCGGCGGGCTTCGATGCCCACGCCAGCGATCCGCTGGCGGACATCCGCCTGGGCGAGGAAGACTACGCCTGGCTCACCGAGCGGCTGGTCGCGCTGGCCCGGCGCCACGCCGAGGGGCGCATCGTCTCCACCCTCGAAGGCGGCTACGACCTCGCGGCCTTGGCCGCCAGCGCTGCCGCCCACGTGCAGGCCCTGATGGATTGAATCGGCGCCGGCAGCCAAGCCCACGCTGAACGCGCGGGCGCATCGGAGCGGGCGTTTCTGCTAACTTGACCAGCCTTCGAGGTCGGCAGGTTCCATCGTGACATCAACGTTTCCTCCACGTCGCCTGCTGGCGGTCGCCGCCGCGCTGGCGCTCTTCGGCGGCCAGCTTCCCGCTGCCTCCGCCGCACCGGCGGCACCCAAGGCGTCGGGCGCGGCCGACCAGAGCTGCCCGCTGGGCTCGTTCCACTGCGCACCGCGCCCGCTCAACTATGCGATGTGCCGGCCCAACGCGCTGCTGGAGTTCTACGACCCGACGCTGAGTCAGGACAGCAGCCAGCGCGAGGTTGCCCCCGCGCATGTCAGCGCACAGCACGTCGACAGCTCCGATCAGTCCGTGTACCACCTTGCCGGCGACGTCCTGCTGCAGCGCGCCGACCAGCAATTGCAGGCCGACACGCTCGACTACAACGACACCACCACCGACTACGACGCGCGCGGCAACGTGCGTTACCAGGAGGCCGGGCAACTGCTGGCCGCCTCGCACCTGCGCGGCAACACCAACGCCAGCCGCGGCGTCGCCGACGACGTGCGCTACCAGATGCTGCAGTCGCGCGGCAACGGCGTGGCACGCCAGGGCCAGATGCTGGATGCCGAGCGCACCCGCTATTCGATGGCCACCTATTCCACCTGCGACGTAGGCCATCACGTGTGGGAGTTCCGCGCCAAGTCGATCAGCATCGACAAGGCCAGCGGCGTGGGCGTGGCGCGCGACGCCACCATGCGCGTCGGCAAGGTGCCGTTCCTGTACCTGCCGTATTTCACCTTCCCCACCGACGACCGGCGCAAGAGCGGCTTCCTCTATCCCACGCTGGGCAACACCAGCCGCGCCGGTTTCCAGCTCAGCACGCCCTACTACCTCAACCTGGCACCGAACTACGACGCCACCCTGGACCCGCGCTATTACAGTCGCCGCGGCCCGCTGCTGGCCGGCGAGTTCCGTTACCTGGTGCCGGGCAGCAGCGGACAGCTCAACGTGGAATACGTGCCCGACGACCGCGGCAAGAGCGACGGCCTGGCCGACACCGCCGGCAAGTCGCGCTACCTGGTGAACTTCTCCGACCGCACCGCCCTGTGGGACGGCTGGGGCTTTACCGGCACGTACAACCACGTATCCGACGCCAGCTACCTGTACGACTACGGCAACGCGATGTCGCACAACCCGGTGTACAACCTGCGCTCCGGCGCGGCCATCAGCGGCGGCGGCAAGTGGTGGAACGCCTCGTTCGGCGCCACCACCTACGAGAACACCAACCCGTTTGCGACCGACTCCTCGCTGCCTTACCGGCAACTGCCGTACGCCCTGTTCAGCATGGAAGTGCCGCTGACACGCTGGCTGCAGACCGGCGTGGACACCAGCGCGGTGATGTTCCGCAAGCCCGGCTACGTCGAAGGCCAGCGCGAGGATCTCTATCCCTACCTCGCCGCCGATTTCGGCAGCGCCGCGTGGTTCGTGCGCCCGCGCCTGGCCTGGCGCTACACCGCCTACCAGCTCAGCGACGGCTACCAGGACTACGGGCGATTCGGGCGGCTGAGCGGCACGGCGGTGTCGCCGTTCACCGAACAGTCGCCGACCCGCTCGCTGCCGATCGTCAGCCTCGACTCGGGACTGATGTTCGACCGCAGCACCTCGCTGTTCGGCACGCACTACACGCAGACGCTGGAGCCGCGCCTGTACTACCTCTACGTGCCGTACCGCAACCAGGACAACCTGCCGCTGTTCGACACCAACCTGATGTCGTTCGACTACTGGCAACTGTTCTCGACCAACCAGTTCTCCGGTGCCGATCGCCAGATGGACGCGAACAACGTCACCGCGGCGCTGACCACGCGCCTGCTCGACGACGACGGCGTCGAGCGGCTATCGGCCAGCATCGGCCAGATCCGCTACCTCAGCCGCCAACGCGTGCTGGGCACCGACTGGACCGGCTCGGCCTACGTGGCCCAGCTCGACCTGCAATTGAACGACCGCTGGCGGGTGAACAGCTCCTGGCAGTGGAGCCCGAACAGCCGCGTCGTGGAGGCGGCCACGTTCGGTCTGCAGCGGCGCCTCGGCGACGCCGGCATCGTCAACCTGGCCTACCACTATCGGCGTGGCCGGCTGGAACAATACAGCGCCTCGGCGGTCTATCCGCTGTCGGACAGGTGGCGGTTGTTCGGCGCCTGGGCGTTTGCCCCGGCGATCGACACCACCTACAAGCTCCCCAGCGGCACCGTCGATGCGATGCTCGGCGTGGAGTACGACAGCTGTTGCGTCACCCTGCGGCTGGTCGACCGCAATTACGTCAACCAGTCCTACTACGGCACCACCTCGCCCCCTTCCGGCAGCAACCTCAATCGGCGCGACAACGCGATCATGTTCGAAATCGTATTCAAGGGGCTGGGCTCGACCGGCGGCCAGATCGAACCGCTGCTGCGCCGTGATATTCTCGGCTATCAATAATCCATCGCCTCGGCGATCCAGGCTTTTTTCTCGATGAAGCAATTCCTTGCATCCCTCCTGCTCGTCCTGGCGATCGCCGCACCTGCCCATGCGCAATTGCTGCAGTCGGCCGCACCGGCGAACCAGCCGCTCGATCGCATCGTCGCGGTGGTCAACGACGACGTCATCCTGCAGAGCGAGCTGGACGACGCGGTGCGCACGATCCAGCAGCAGTACGCCGGCCGCGGGCAGCTGCCGCCGATGGACGTGGTGACGCGGCAGGTGCTGAACCGGCTGATCCTGATGCGCCTGCAGGTGCAGCGCGCGCAGGAACAGGGCATTTCGGTGTCCAGCGCCGACGTCGACCGCGCGGTCCAGGGCGTGGCGCAGCAGAACCGGCTCAGCCCCGAGCAGTTGCGCGCGGCGGTCGAGCAGCAGGGCGGCAGCTTCGCCGCCTTCCGCAAGGAACTGAGTGACCAGATCACCGTGCAACGGCTGCACCAGAACGTGGTGCAAAGCTCGGTCTCGGTGACCGACAGCGAGATCGACAACCTGCTCGACAGTCCCACCTACAAGGCCGGCGAAGTGCACCTGGCACACATCCAGGTGAGCATCCCCGGCGGCGCGGACGCCGCAGCGATCCAGGCCAGCCAGGCCAAGGCCGAGCAGGCCGCCGCCGCCATCCAGGGCGGCATGGATTTCGGCGCCGCCGCGATCCGCTACTCCGACGCTTCCGACGCACTGGAAGGCGGCGACCTCGGTTGGCGGCGCATGGACGAAATTCCGCCCGCGTTTGCCGACACGGTCGCCACGATGAAACCGGGCCAGGTCAGCCAGATCCTGCGCGGCCCGACCGGCTTCCACATCATCAAGCTGGTCGACCAGCGCAAGGGCGACCGCAAGATCGTCACCGAGTACCACGCGCGGCAGATCCTGATCAAGCCGAGCGAACTGCTGAGCTCCGCCCAGGCACAGCAGAAGGCGCAGGACCTGTACCATCGCATCGTCGACAAGCACGAGGACTTCGCCGCGCTGGCGAAGGAGTTCTCCAAGGACGACACCACCGCCAACATCGGCGGCGACATGGGCTGGTTCCAGCCTTCGGCGTGGGGCGCGACGATCGCCGCCAAGCTGGCTTCGCTGAAGGACGGTCAGGTGTCCGAGCCTTTCCAGAGCGAGGCCGGCTGGCACCTGCTGGAGCGTCTGGGCACGCGCCAGAGCGACCAGACCGTGGAGATCGAACGCAACCAGGCGCGCCAGGCCATCGGCAACCGCAAGGCCGAGCAGGTCTACGACGATTATCTGCGCGACCTGCGTTCGAACGCCTACATCGACATTCTGGTGCCTTCGCTGCGCGAGCCCGAGCAGGCGCCCGCCGACGGCGCCGCGCCCCAGGCCAGCTGAGCGCGATGGCGCTCACCCGGCTGGCCGTCACCGCGGGCGAGCCGGCCGGCGTCGGTGCGGAGCTGCTGGTGCGGCTGGCCGGCACGTCGCTGGCCGCAAGCCTGGTCGCGATCACCGATCGCCACCTGCTCGAACGCGCGGCGACGCGCTGCGGCACGCACCTCGATTTGATCGACGACGACGGCACCCCTGCAGACTCCCGCGCCGCCGGCACGTTGCGCGTACGACACGTGCCGCTGGCGACGACGGAAGTACCCGGACGGCCCGACCCGCGCAACGCGAACCACGTGCTGGCCACGCTGGCCGAGGCTGCCGACGGCTGCATGGCCGGCCGGTATGCCGCGGTGGTCACCGCACCGCTGCAGAAATCCTCCATCAACGACGCCGGCATCGCCTTCCGCGGGCACACCGAGTTCTTCGCCGAACGCGCCCGCGCCGAGGTGGTGATGATGCTGGCCAGCCCGCAGCTGCGCGTTGCGCTGGCCACCACCCACCTGCCGCTGACGGCCGTACCGGCGGCGATCACGTCCGCACTGCTGACCCGCGTGCTGCGCATCGTGGACGCCGAACTGCGCGGCAAGTTCAGCATCGACCGGCCACGCATCGCCGTGCTCGGGCTCAATCCGCATGCCGGCGAGGGCGGCCACCTGGGGCGGGAGGAAATCGACACGCTGATCCCGGTGCTGGATGCCCTGCGCGGCGAGGGCATGCACCTGCTCGGCCCGCTGCCCGCCGACACCGCCTTCGTGCCGGCGCAACGCGCGCATTACGACGCGGTGCTGGCGATGTACCACGACCAGGCCTTGCCGGTGCTGAAGAGCGAAGCATTCGATCGGACCGTGAACGTCACCCTGGGCCTGCCCTTCATCCGCACCTCGGTCGACCACGGCACCGCGCTGGATCTGGCCGGCACCGGCCGCGCCGATCCGTCCAGCCTG
>CALCWL010000589.1 GCA_937906285.1 uncultured Rhodanobacter sp.
CCGGATGAATGCCGAAGGGCGATGCGCATGTCCATGCCGCCACCATCGCCGTCGATGATGACCGCCGCATGACACTTGCCGAAACTATTCGTGACGCGGACGCAACGCCCAACCCAGCGCCAGCCAGCCGACCACGAAGGCCAGCCCGCCGAACGGCGTGATGATCCCGACCCAGCGCGGCGCTCCCAGGGCGAGCGCGTACAGGCTGCCGCTGAACAGCACGATGCCCGCGACAAATGCCGCCATCACCACGCGTGCGCCGCGGCCGCGGCCGAGTCCCGCGGCGAGCGCCAAGGCCAGCGCGTGCCAGGCGTGGTATTCCACTGCGGTATGCCACAGCTCGACGGCACGGGCATCCAGCACGCCGCGCAAGGCATGCGCGCCGAAGGCGCCCAGCAACACGGCGCTGGCGCCGGCGAAGCCGACCAGCAAGGCCGTCATCAGGTGGGCAGGTTGTCGCATCGGCAGTGAATCTCCCGCACCGTCGGCGCCGCGGCGCGGCCGGTGTCGTATGCTTGAACGGATGAAGATTACGGATTCTCGCATGAAGCCACTCCGCTTCCGTCCCGCCGCCCTGCTCGTGCTGCTGCTCGCCGGCATGCTGCTCGCCGGCTGCCACGGCGCGACGCCGCTGCCGTTTCGCCTGACCAACCTCACCGGTCACATGCCGCAACTCGAGTTCAACCTGACCAGCGACGAGGACAAGCCGGTTTCGGCCGCCGACTACCGCGGCAAGGTGGTGTTGCTGTTCTTCGGTTATACCCATTGCCCGGACGTCTGTCCGTTGACCATGGCCCAGTTGCACGTGGTGATGAAGAAGCTCGGCGCACAGGCCGACGGCGCGCGCATCCTGTTCGTCAGCGTCGACCCGGCGCGGGACACGCCGGCCGTGCTGCACGGCTACGTCAACGCCTTCGACAAGCACGCGATCGGCCTCACCGGCCCGTCGCGCGCGGTCGAGGCGCTGGTCAAGCGCTACCGTTCCGCGTTCACCCGCGAGCCGTCCAGCAAGGACGGCAACTACGAGGTGAGCCACAGCTCGGCGATCTACGTGTTCGACCGCGACGGCAACCCGCGCGTGCTGTACACGCCCGCCGACAAGCAGGATGACCTGGTGCACGACCTGCAATTGCTGCTCGACCAGAAGGAGCCGACATGAAGCACGCGCGCCTGTTCGTCCTGCTCGCCGGACTGTCGCTGGCCGCCGGCGTGCACGCCGCGGCCGCCGATCAGGTGCACGCCAGCCACGCCTGGATTCGCGTGTTGCCCGGAACCTTGCCGGCCGGTGGCTACGTCACCCTGGAGAACCGCGGCGACCAGCCGGTCGCGCTGACCGGCGCGCGCAGCGCAGCATACGCACAAGTGATGCTGCACCACAGCTCGACCCAGGGCGGCATGAGCCGCATGACCATGGTCGAGTCGCTGCCGATCCCCGCGCACGGCACGGTGGTGCTCGCGCCTGGCGGCTATCACCTGATGCTGATGCAGCCGGGCGCGGCGGTGTCGCCTGGCAGCGAGGTGAAGCTGCAGTTGCAGTTCGAGGACGGCAGCAGTCTGCCGGTGGATTTCATCGCCCGTCCCGCCAACGCGCTGGGGGACGAGGCACCCTCGCCCGCCCATTCCGGACACTGACCCTCGATCTCAGCGCTGCGCACCGCCGACCATCGCCGCGGCCAGCGGCTTGCGCGGCAGCCGTCCGCTGCGTGACAGCCTCATCCAGTGGCGCAACGCGATCAGCCCGCCCACCGACTCGACCATCGCGGCCGGTACCCAGGTGATCAGGCCGCCCACCATCTGCCCGGTCAACACGTTGAAGGTGAACGCGCGGCCGCAAATCTCGAAGATCGGATACAGATCCGTGCGCGAGAACGTGATGATGGCGCCGGCCAGGATCTGCGGCGTCATCGTGATCGCCGGCGACAGCACGCGCATGCCCGCCACCATGCGGCCCGGCGGATGCGGGCGGTGATCGAGCACCAGCGCCCAGTAGGCGAAGCCGCTGAGCAGCATCGTCCAGTTCATGAAGCGGTACACGCGCCAGTCCAGCATCGCCAGCGTCTGCAGGCCGGGGATCAGCCAGATCAGCACGAACACCACGAACAGCACGGTGACGACAGTGGGATTGAGCAGCACACCGGTCAACGCCCGCCACGGCCACGAGCCCTGCAGCGGCCGCAGCCAGCGCACGCGCCACGTCAGCGGCAAGCCCGCGCGCAGCGCAGCGGCCGGATAGGCGATCACGATCAGCAAAGGCGCCAGATGATGCAGCAGCAACTGCTGCAGGCGGTGCATGAAGAACTCGTGCTCGGCGTAGTAGTCGAGGTAGGTGTGCAGCGACAGGTAGATGATCGCCATGCCGACCCAGAACGCCAACCGGTGACCGGTCGACACCCGCAGCCGCCGGCTGCCGCGCCAGTACAGCACGCAGGCCAGCACGAACGTGGCCAGGAACAGCCACGAAAACTCCCACGGCACCACCCATTTCAACAACGTTGCAATCACGATCGGCTTGCTTCCACGTCCGTCAGCGCCGGCACGACCGGCGACCACCGCCCAGCATAATGCGCCGAACCGGTGACGTCTGCTCCGCCGCGGACGGCCGCTTGCGGCAGATTGCCGCCGGCGCGCTCAACGTCGGCGCCGGCTGTGGCGGGTGCGACGCCAGCCGTACAGCAGGCCGATCAACACCACCAGCGCCGGCACCAGCACGATGTTGACCACCTTCACGCGCAGGCCCAGCGCGTCGATTTCGGCATTGAGTTGGTGCTGCACGTCGCGCAGCTCCTTGTTGATGGCGAGCTGGCGCTGGCGGAACTGCTCGATCTCGCGGCGCTGCTCGGGGGTGACCGTGCTCGAGCGAACGCCCTTGGCCGGCTGCAGTTCGTCCAGCCGGCGGCGGGTGTCGGCCAGCTCCTTCTCCAGCTCCTGTTCCTTCTGCAGGAACTTCTGGTCAGCCACGTTGCGCAGCGCCTGCACCCGGGTGAACGGGCGCTGCGAGGTGGAGCGTGCGCGGATCGACAGCAATGCCGACGAGCCGCTGAGGTTGTCCACCAGGTTGGTGACGAAATCGCCGTTGTTGGCGAAGATGCGCACCATGGTCTGGCCCAGCACGGTCTGCGGCTCTACCCACAGGCGATCGCTGAGCACGTCAGTATCGGCCACCAGCACCACCTGCGCGTTGGCCGCCGAATGCGCGCGGTGACCCGGCTTGCCGGCGTCCTCGGGAAACGCGCTGACGAACGTACCGCGCAACCGCGCCGCCAGCACGTAGTGCGCGTTGTCCGCCTTGTAGCCTTCGAGCAGGCTGGTCGGGTCGCTGCTGGCATCCATCACCCGCTGGGTCGGCGCCAGCTCGGCATCGGCGCTGCTCTGCAGCAGCGGGATCAGCCGCGCGGTCGCACTCCGGGTGAGGTCGAAATGGCCGATGCTGGAGACGTTGATGCGCTGCAGGCTGGCGGTCACCGGGTCGTTGCGGTTGAGCTCCTGGTCGCCCAGCCCGAGCATCGCCGGATGGTTGAGACTGCTGCCGGCCAG
>CALCWL010000590.1 GCA_937906285.1 uncultured Rhodanobacter sp.
GGGCTGGATCGGCAAGCACACCGTGCTGATCAACCGCCACGCCGGCTCGTACTTTTTCCTCGGCGAGCTGTACACCGACCTGCCGCTGCCGGTGGACCCGCCGGCCAGCGCGCACTGCGGCACGTGCACGCGCTGCATCGAGGTGTGCCCGACCCAGGCGATCACCGGGCCGTACCAGCTCGACGCCACACGCTGCATTTCGTATCTCACGATCGAACTCAAGGGCAGCATTCCCGAAGAGCTGCGCGCACCGATGGGCAACCGCATCTTCGGCTGCGACGACTGCCAGCTGGTCTGCCCGTGGAACAAGTTCGCGCAGGTCGCCACCGAAGCGGACTTCGCGCCGCGGCACAGTCTGGACGGCGCAAAGCTGGTCGAGCTGTTCGGCTGGAGCGAGGAGGAGTTTCTCAAGCGCACCGAAGGCATGGCGATCCGCCGCACCGGCTACGAAGGCTGGCTGCGCAACATCGCCGTGGCACTGGGCAATGCGCCGCCCGGCGACACCATCGACGCCGCCCTTGCCGGCCGCGCCGACGATGCCTCACCGCTGGTGCGCGAACACGTCGCCTGGGCGCAGGCGCAGCAAGCCGCCAGGAAGCGGCGCGGCGGTTGAGCCCCTCGGCTCAACCGGTGGCCGGAAACCGGCGCATCGACGGTCGCGCACGATAGAGCCGATACGCCAGGTCGATCACGATGATCAGCACGACCAGGCCCAATGCCCCGCGTGCGCCATCGTCGGTGGCCCGGGCCTGGAACATTCCGCCGGCGGCAATCCACCAGGCCAGCAACGCCACCCAGGCGAGGCTGAAGAGCATGCTCAGCCGCAGCGTCAAGGTTGACCAGCGTCCTTGCACATACGCCGCCAACTGCAGCGCAAACGTGCCGCTCCACAGCAGCAGCACCGGCCAGGCGCGCCGGGACAGGAAGCCGTCGTCGAAGGCGAACACCTGCGGCAGCGGGCCGGGCAGCATCGGCGCGATCCACGGCAGGCTGACCATCAAGGCCACGCCGAGCGCGAACCACACCAGCCCGAACAGCATGACCGGCCGATTGACCCGATCCGGATCGACCATGCGCGGCCGCCACGCCGGCTGCCAGCCGCGGGTCCGCACCAGCGCCGCGACCAGCGCCGACATCACCATCAGGCCGGGCCACCACAACGCTCCCAGGCCCGCACTGAACCACCACGCCACCAGGGGCTGCCCGCCGCCGAACACCCGCGGCAGGGTCAGCGCCCACTGCAGGGCCACTCCGCCGAAGGCGAACAGGGCGAACGAGCGCGTCTGCACCGCCGGGATGATGACCGTGCCCGCGGGGTGGTAGCGCTCGGCCACCTGGGCAGGCGTGCCGAACTCCCGCAGCATCGCCAGCACCATGGCGTCGTCGGCCGGCGTACCGGCCGATTCCGCCCGGTCAGCCAGCATCTCGCCCAGCAGGCCATGCAGCTCCAGGCCGATCTCCCGGCGCTCCCGGCCGGGCAGGCGGCGCATCACTTCAGCCACATAGGTCTGGATCACGTCGTTCGGATTCATGGGGCGCTTCCTTCCAGCAGGCCGGCCATGGTCCCGACAATGGCATGCCAGGAGGCCGTCAGTTCGGCGAGCAACGCCTCGCCCGCGTCGTTCAAGCGGTAATAGCGCCGCGGCGGACCGTCCTCGATGCGCCATTCGGACGCCAGTACGCCCTGCTTCTCCAGCCGTCGCAACAGCGGATAAAGCGTGCCCTCCTCGATCGGCATGCCGCGTCGGGCCAGCGCCTGGCGCAGCGAATAGCCGTATTGCACCTCGCGCAGTTGCGACAGTACGGCGATGACCAGCACGCCGCGGCGCAGCTCCAGCTCCAGCTTGGGCAACGGGTTGTCGAGGGGATCAGCCATGCATGGCACCGTAGTGTTTGGCGCACTTTACATAGCATCACACAGTATGTCAACGCAGAAGAACGGCCCGACTGGGCAGTTCGGCCTGGAAAAGGAGACGTGGGCGCGACTGCGCCGCCACGAGGCGGCGCGGTGTCAACTCAGCGCAAGCGGCGACAGGCGCCGCGGGGTCCCGGGGGAACCGTCAGGCAGCCGCCATCTGCTTGGGGATCGAACGATTGGTGTGGCTGATGTGGTTGCCTTCACCGGCGGCGATGTAGACGCAGGTGGGCTGGAACTTCTCCAGCTCCGCCTCGTTCAACTGGGCGAAGGCGGCGATGATCACGATGTCGCCGGGCTTGGCCCGATGCGCGGCACTGCCGTTCACCGAGATGATGCCGGAGCCTTCCTCGGCGCGCAGCGCGTAAGTGACGAAACGCTTGCCGTTGTTGACGTTCCACGCGTGGATCTGCTCGTACTCACGGATGCCCGAGGCATCCAGCAGCAAGCCGTCGATCGCGATCGAGCCTTCGTAGTGCAGCTCGGCATGAGTCACCGTGGCGCGGTGGATCTTGGCCTTGAGCATGTTCAGGTGCATGACGTTGTTCCCGCGGTGCTCCGCAAAGTCGTCGATTATCGAACCGATGGCGCTGCGCCGCAACATCAGCGGCTCGTGGACGATATGTGCGGGCAGCTCAGTCCAACAGCAAGTTGTCGATCAGCCGGGTGCCACCCAGCCGCGCGGCGATCAGCGCCACCAGCCCATCGCGCTGGCCGTCGTCGGGTTCAGCGAGATCCCCGGCCCGGCGGATTGCCGCATAGTCGGGCACGAAGCCGGCGCGGCTCAGTTGGGCCTCGGCCACCTGCTCCACGGCGCGCCAGGGATGGCCTTGGTGGAGCAATTCGCGCATTTTCAGCAACGTGTCGTGGATCAGCGGCGCCCGCGCGCGCTCCTGCGCCGAGAGGTACTGGTTGCGCGAACTCAGGGCCAGACCGTCGTCGTCGCGCGCGATGGGCGCGCCGATCACCTTCACCGGCAGCGACAGGTCGCGCACCATGCGCTCGATCACCTTGAGCTGCTGGAAATCCTTCTGCCCGAACACGGCCAGATCCGGAGTGACCAGGTTGAACAGCTTGCACACCACGGTGGCCACACCATCGAAGTGGCCTGGCCGATGGGCGCCCTCAAGCATGGTCGTGATCTGCGGTACCCGCAAGCTCACGCTGAACTCGGCGCCATACGGGTAGATCGTGGGGACCTCCGGCGCAAACAGCAGGTCGCACCCCTCGTCGGCCAGCGCCGCCTGATCGTGCACCAGCGTACGCGGGTAGCGCTCGAAATCCTCGTTGGGACCGAACTGGGTGGGGTTGACGAAGACGCTGGCGACCACGCGATCGGCGCGCGCACGCGCCAGCCGCACCAGCGACTGGTGGCCGGCGTGCAGGTTGCCCATGGTCGGCACGAAGCCTACCGTCTGGCCCTTGCCGCGCCAGCCGCGAACCGCGGCGCGCAACGCCGGCGCATCCTGAACCGTTTGCATGATGAAGACTCGTCAGCTCAGTTGAAACAGTGTTCCGGCGCCGGAAAGGCACCGCTGCGCACGTCGTCCGCGTAGGCCCGGATGGCCGCCGCCACAGAATCGCGGCCGGCAAGGAAATCCTTGCTGAATTTGGGGCGC
>CALCWL010000591.1 GCA_937906285.1 uncultured Rhodanobacter sp.
GCGCTCGCAGATCAGCTTGGCGCAGGTCAGCATCGGCACCGCCAGCAGCGCGCCGGGGATGCCCCACAGCCAGCCCCACACCAGCAGCCACAGCAGGATCGCGATCGGCGACAGGCGCATGCTGCGGCCCTGGATCAGCGGGGTGATCAGGTTGCCCTCGACGATGGTGATGGCAGCGAAGGTGAGTGCCGGCAGGAACACGTCCAGCTCGGCGTTCTTGGCGTACAGCATCGACACGAAGGCCAGCAGCAGGGTGGTGAAGATCGCGCCCACGTACGGAATGAAGTTGGCGAACATCGCCACCGCGCCCCACAGCAGGGCATCGGGCACGCCATACAGCCACAGCATGCCGGCGGTGATTGCGCCCAGGGCGGTGTTGATCGACAGCGCGGTGAGCAGGTAGCGCGAGATCTCGCTCTGGAAACTGCGCACGATGCTGACCGCGTGCCGTTTGTAGGCAAAGCTTGGCGTCAATTCCACCAGCCGGCGCAGCATGGTGTCGCCGTAGACCAGGAAGAAGAACACCAGCAGCATCACGCTGAGCACCGCAGCGAGCACCTTGGGTGCGGTGGAGACGACGTCCCAGGCGCTGATCGACAGCGGCGCCGGCGGCGGCGCGGCGCTGCGCGTGGTGCCGGTGACCAGGGTCTGGGTGGCGCGGTTGGCCGCCTCCAGCGGCTTGGTCAGGTTGCGCACCTTGGGCACGAAACTGCGGATCGCCGACGGCGCGCCATGGAACCAGCCGAGCGCCGGCTGCGCCAGCAGACCGACGCCGCTGCCGATGCCGGCCACCAGGCCGATCATCAGCACCAGCGCGGTGAGCCAACGCGGCAGGTGCGCCCGTGCGCCGGTGGCCACGATCGGGTTGAGCGCCAGCCCGATGAAGGCGGCCAGCACCAGCGGGATCAGCAGCGCGCGAGTCAGCGTGACGGTGTACAGCAGCGCCAGCAGCAGCATCGCGTTGAGCAGCATGCGGATCGCGCGCAGGTGGCGGCGCGTGCCGCGCGCGCTGTGCAGCCGGCGCGCCAGCGGCCGCGGCAGGTTGCCGACCAGCAGCGGATCGGCCGGCATGTGCGAGAGCATCGCCGCGGAGGTCATCTCGTGCAGCTTGTCGTCCGCGTTCGGCGGCGGCTGCTCCGGCTCGGCGCTCACGGGGTCGGCGCGCCATCCGGCGCGGCGTCACCGGCGGCGGCATGCGCCGCCACGCCGACTGCCGCCATCTCGGCCAGCAGATGGCCACCCTGCGCCAGCACCTCGACCAGGCCGCCACCGACCAGCGAGGCCAGCCCCGGCACCCGCAGCGGATGCAGGTCGAGGCTGCCCAGCGCCAAACCGGCGCCTGCAGCCACGCCGACGGTGGTGAGCGGGTACTCGCGCCCGCGCGCCAGCAGCGCGGCGGCCGGCACGCCCACCTCGTGACGCGCCCTCTCCATGCGCGCCTGCGCGATGCGCACCTCGGCCAGTTGCTTCAATACATTCATCGCCCCTCCTCGCCCCGCGCGGCATGCGGCGGCGTGGCCGGCTCGGCGCCGGCTTCCGCCTCGATCCCGCGCACACCTGCGCGCATCATCTCACCCCATTGACCGCGCGTGGCGGGCAGGCTCATCCAGTGCATGCAGCGGCGGAACAGCAGTACCGCACCGAACAGGAACAGCAGCTGCAGCAGTGCCAGCAGCAGCAAGGCCCACACCCACGAACCCAGCCACTTGGCCAACAGCACGCCGAGCAGGCCGAGCACGGTGAGGCCGAAGCCGACCCCGGCCACGGTGGCGGCCAGCCCGGCCAGCAGCAGCCACGACACCGCGCTGCGCGCCAGCCCCAGCTCCGCCGCCAGCAGATCCTTCTGCGCGCCGAACAGCCGCTTCAGCGCCGCGCCCAGCCGGGCGATCTCGTCGAACAGGCCAGACGACGACGGCGCCGGGTCCGGCGCCGTCTCGCGGGTGGAGTCACCCTGCTCGTGCATCAGTGGCTCAACGTCGCAGGATGCGGCCAAGCAACCAGCCGGCCCCCAGCGCGATGGCGATCGATTGCATCGGCTTCTCGCGCACGTACTCCCGTGCCTGTTCCAGGAATTCGTCGGCGCGTTCGCGGGTGTGCTCGTAGGCGGCGCGGCCCTGTTCGCCCACTTCGGCTGCCTTGTCGACGGTGCGATGGGCCGCCGAGGCGGTCTTGTCGGTGGCGTGGTGCAGCCCCTGCTCGACGCGTTCGGCGGCGCGGTCGACCTTTTCCCTGGTACTGGCCACGGCCTGCGAGGTGGCCTGCTTGACGCGCTCGGCGCGCTCGTCGATGCGTTCGTCGACCGAGGGTTTGGGGGTGTGCTCTTTCGGGTTCATGACCTGCTCCGGCATGGCATTCTCCTGGATGATAAAGGGGCTATCTGGCGCGGCGGAAGAACGCGATGACCGCCAGGATCAGGAAGATGACGAAAAGGATCTTCGCGATGCCGGCCGCGGCGCCGGCGATGCCGCCGAAACCGAGGATCGCGGCGATGATCGCGATGACCAGGAAAACCAGGGCGTAGTGCAACATGGGCTATCCCTCGTGGTGGGTGGACGCCATTCACCCACAGCACGCGCCATGCGGACGTGAAGGAGGCCGCAGGCCGCCTGCACGCCGCGCCCACGCGTCATTCCCGTTCAGCCGGCCACCGCGGGGTTCAGGCTGCAGGTGCCGGTGAGCGTGACCTGATCCAGCACATGGCCGGCCATCGCCGCGCGCAGCTGTGCACGCGAGTAGCCCTTGACCAGCGGCAAGGCGTCGACGTCGATGGCGTAGAGGGTGAAGTGGTAGTGGTGCAGCAGCGCATCGTTCCACGGCGGACAGGGGCCGTCGTAGCCCAGGTATTCGCCGCCCATCTCGGCGTCGCCGGCAAACCAGCCGGTGAAGTCGTTCACCCCCTGCACGCTGCCCGGCGGCCCGTACGGCTCGCGCTTGCCGCGCGGCGTGACCGCGTCGCTGCAGGCGCCGGCGGCCAGCTCGCCGCATTCGGCCGGGATGTTCGCCATCAGCCAGTGCACGAACTCCACCCGCGGCAGGTCTGCCGGCACTGTGCGGCCGGCCTGGTTCACGTCGTCGCCGCGACTGGGCACGTCGGTGTCGATGCAGGTCAGCACGAACGAACGTGTGGCCGGCGGCGCATCGCGCCAGGCCAGGTGGGGGCTGTGGTTGTCCGACAGTGCGAAGGGATCGGCGATCTTGCCGAAGGTGAAGCGCGCGGGAATGCGCTGGCCATCGCCAAAGTTGTCGCTGCGCAGATGCATGGAGTGTCTCCGCCGGGTTGCAGGTTCCGGTCACTGTATACCGCGGCGCGAAGCCGGAAACAGCGCCGCCCGCTAAACTGGTGCCCTTTCAGGGGAGCGGCATGAGCGAACTGGACGACCTCACCACGCTGGTGCGTGCGGCAACGCCGCTGCTGGTCATCGAAACCGTGGACGAGCAGCGGGTAATCGACTGCTTCCGCCACGTGATCGCGCAGGCGCTGCGTCCGCTGTGGCGCTGGACGCTGACCGACGGCCTGAGCCGCCTCGACTTTGCGCAGGACGGCGGCGCGGTGTCGCCGGACGCCACCGCCACGCTGGACGCGATCCGCGCCCAGACCGAAGCGGGCATCTACCTCCTGTTCGACTTCCATTCGCTGCTGGACTACGCCCGCAGCCTGCGTCAGCTGCGCGAGATCGTGCAGCGGCAGCGCTCGGCGGCGCACACCATCGTGCTGGTCGGCGCGAAGATCGAACTGCCCCCCGGGCTGGAGGCGCTGGCCTTGCGCGTGCCGCTGTCGCTGCCGGACATCAAGGAGCTGGCCGGCATCCTGCGCGGCGAGGCGGCCGGCTGGCAGCGCGAACAGGGCCGCAAGATCGAGGTGGACAACGACGCGGCGCGCACCATCGTGCGCAACCTGCTCGGCCTGACCGCGCCGGACGCGCGGCGCATCGTGCGCAAGCTGATCTACGCCGACGGCGCGCTCGGCCCCAACGACCTGCCGGTGCTGATGCAGTCCAAGTTCAACCTGCTCAACCGCTCCGGCCTGCTGCACTACGAATACGCCACCGCCAGCTTCGCCGACATCGCCGGCGTGGCGCGCGTGCGCGAATGGGTGCAGCGTCGTCGCGCGGTGTTCCTCTCGCCCGAAGCGACGCCGCGGCTGGACCCGCCCAGGGGCGTGCTGCTGCTGGGTGTGCAGGGCTGCGGCAAGAGCCTCGCGGCGAAGGCGATCGCCGGCGGCTTCGGCGTGCCGCTGGTGCGGCTGGATTTCGGCACGCTGTACGACAAGTACCAGGGCGAGACCGAAAAGAACCTGCGCGAGGCGCTGGCCAGCATCGAGCTGCTGAGCCCCTGCGTGCTGTGGATCGACGAGATCGAGAAAGGCCTGGCCAGCGGCGGCGGCGATGACGGCGGCGTGTCGCGCCGCGTGCTCGGCTACCTGCTGACCTGGATGGCCGAACGCAAGGCCAAGGTGTTCACCGTGGCCACCGCCAACGCGGTGCAGGAACTGCCCGCCGAGCTGCTGCGCAAGGGCCGCTTCGACGAGATCTTCTTCGTCGACCTGCCGAACGAATCCGTGCGCGGAGAAATCTTCACCCTGCACCTCAAGCGCCGCCAACTCGACCCGGCCGCGTTCGACCTGCCGGCGCTGGCCGCCGCCAGCACCGGCTTCTCCGGCGCCGAGATCGAGCAATCCATCGTCAGCGCGCTGTACGACACCGCCGGCCACGGCAATGGCCCGGACCAGGCCGCCCTGCTCCACGCGCTGCAGCAGACCCGTCCGCTCTCGGTACTGATGCGCGAGCAGGTGGAGGCGCTGCGCGCGTGGGCCCAGGAGCGCTGCGTGCCGGCGGATTGATGCCAGCCCTCGCGCCTGGCCCCGCGGCGCCGTGCCGGGTTCGGCGTATGCTGCACCTCTTCCTGTTCTGCGCAGGCCGGGCATGCCGGCGTCGGATGGGCAACGTCGTTGCCACCCCCCCGCCGAGACCACCGATGACGGTCGACCACCCCTCATTCCACGCCGCCGCGGATGCGCTGGCGGGCGACGGCTGGTGCATCGTGGACGACCTGCTGGAGCCGCCGAAGGTGGCGGCGCTGGCGGCCGAGTGCACGGCGATGCACGACGCGCGGCTGCTGCTGCCGGGCGGCACCGGCGCGGCGCGCGACGTCTCGGCGTTGCGCGGCGACCGCACCCGCTGGTTCGCCGCCGGTGCGATGAGCGCGCCGCAGCTGGCCTTCACCGAGCGACTGGACACGCTGCGCGGGGTGCTCAACCGCGAGCTGATGCTGGGCCTGGTGGAATGCGAATCGCATTACGCGGTGTATCGTCCCGGCGCCCGCTACGCGCGCCACAGCGACCAGCTGCGCCACAGCGACGCGCGGGTGGTGTCGGCGGTGTTCTATCTCAACGCTGGCTGGCGTGACAGCGACGGCGGTGCGCTGCGCCTCTACCTGCCCGAGGGCGGCACGCGCGACATCTACCCGCATGCCGGCACGCTGTTGCTGTTCCTGTCGGCGCGGTTCGAGCACGAGGTGCTGCCGGCCAGCCGCGACCGCATGAGCATCGCCAGCTGGTTGCGCCAGCGGGCGCTCGGGGGAAGCCGTTGAGCGCGCGCCTCCGCTCAGGGTGAACGGTTGGAATCCCTCTGCTCGTTCCACGCCGCTTTCCGGTTCACCCGGAGCGTAGCGCCGCAGGTGCGAAGTCGAAAGGCAGCGTCCGCGAGACGGCAACAGCCGGCGGGCCGTGCCCGCGCTACGGGGTTCCGAGCAGTTCGATCTCGGCCAGGCCGCGGGGCGGTGCGTCCAAGGCGGCGTCGAAACGCAACCGATAGTGCGCGTATTCACCCGGCGCACGCACGGCGAACGCCCGGGTCTGCAACGGCCATGCGAAGCGTTCGTGTCGGCGGGTGTCCAGCGTGCGCCAGTGGCGGCCATCGGCCGAGCCTTGCAGTTGCCAGCTCGACGGTGCGGTGCCCCGTGCGGTCGAAGTCAGCGTGAGCAGGGCGACCCGGCGCGGCTGCGGGTACTGCCAGACGATCGTGGTCGACGACGTCGGCAACACGACTTCCGTGCCGGAGTCGTTGTCGAACAGCGTGGCCAGACTGGCGATGGCCGGCTCGCTGCGGATGCCGGCCATGGGATCGTGGAACGGTTCCGGCCGACCGTGGGTGGTCAACGACGGCGGCAGCGCCGCTTCGTCGCTGGCCCAGCGCGAGGGCTGCGGCCCCATCGTGAATTCCAGCGTGGCGCCCTGCGCCAGCAACGCATGCGGCAGGGTCAGCTTGTTCCAGGGCTTGCCGTTGACGCGCAGGCCCTGCACGTAGCGGTTGGCGTCGCTCACCGCCGGCGCGTCGATCACCAGGTGCCGGCCGTTCTCCAGCGCAATGTCCATGTGCGGGAAGTACGGCGCGCCGATCACGTATGCCGGCG
>CALCWL010000592.1 GCA_937906285.1 uncultured Rhodanobacter sp.
AGCAGGTGGCCGCCCCAGGCCAGCATGTCGGCGAGGCTGGCGAAGGCGCGCGCGGTGACGCAATCGAACTGGCCGGCGACGTCTTCCACGCGCGATTGCTCGGCGCGCACGCCCTCCAGCTTCAGGCTGCGGATCGCCTCGCGCAGGAAGCGCACCTTCTTGCCATTGGAGTCCACCAGCAGGATCTCGCGGCCCGGCGCGGCGATCGCCAGCACGATGCCGGGCAGGCCGGGGCCGGTGCCGAGGTCGGCCAGGCTGTGGCCGTGCACGAATGGCAGGATCGCCAGCGAATCGAGCAGGTGGCGGGTCACCATCTCGGCCGGGTCGCGCACCGCGGTGAGGTTGTAGGCGCCGTTCCAGCGTTCGAGCAGGGCGAGATAGTCGAGCAGACGCGGCACCGCATCGGCCGGCAACTGCAGGCCCAACGCGGCGATGCCCTGTTCGAGTTGTGCCTGCAAGGCGTCGCGCGCGGCCATCGGCCATCGGTCCTGTGGGAAAGCGGTCGGCAAGTATCCCGGCAAGCCCGGCGCAATGCCAGCAGGCGACGCAAAAGAAAGCCCGCCGAAGCGGGCTCGAAGTGGAGCAAATCCCCTGCGGCGCGGCGCTCTCAAGGGCGCCTGGCGCGATGCGATGCTCAGGCGGCGTCGAGATCGACCCGCGTGACCATCATGCCGCGCTCGCGCAGCACGTGATTCAACGATTGCTTGACCCGCGCCCCCAGATCGCGCCGATCGACAGCCTCGGTCGCGGGCTCGTCCCGCAGCGCGGCTTGCGCGCCATGGCGGATCAGCTGGTCGACCTGCTCGAACACGGCGTCGGCGCGCTCGGGTTCCAGCACCTGCCAGTACACCGTGCCGCGCACGTCGCGCGGCCCCAGCGGCGCCTGCAACTGCAGGGTCTGGCCGGACAGGTTGATCTTGTGCGCGACCCGGTCGAGCAGCGGCAGTACCAGGTGCGTGCCGGCCGGTAGCAGCCGGCGCGGCTTGCCGTGACGGTAGATGCTGTAGACCAGACCTTCCGGCACACGCCGCACGGCGCTGGCGAGCAGCACGGCGAGCAAGGCAACGATGAGGGTGGACAGCATGGTCATGGTCGTGAAATCAGTAACTTGGAGCCGATTTATTCGTCCGATACTGGAACTGAAGAATACAATCGATTGACTCTGTGTGACTTAACCGCGCTTTAACGCGCGGATGAACGTGTAACAAGACGCCTGAAACAAGTCAAGAGCGAGTCGCCGGATTGATGAAGCTGTCGACGACACGGGAGGACATGAACGGCCGCGCTGCGTCAGTTTTCGCTCCGGTTCGGTCGCGCGCGGGCCGACTGATCTTCCTTCCCCTGGGATCAAGCATCGAACTTGCCAAAACGCGGGGCATCGGCAGCCAAGGCGCAGCCGTGTGGCGTCCGTCACGCCCGGAGGACTGCCGGCGGGCGATGCCGGCGCAGTCAACGCTGCACGCCGTTGCCGTGGCGCAGCAAGACGGCCCGCAGATCGGCAAGCAGGCCGTTCCGGCGTTTCCCCGGGATTTACCGCCGCGCCGTCGCGCAAGCGCTGGTGCGGCGCAGCACGTGTCGTCGCAACAAGCTCTTTACAAGCCCGCGTGAAAACGTTTACGTTGGCGCCACCCAAGGGTTGGCGAACCCGGCGAAAACAGTCCCATGGCGGCAGCAACCATCAAAGACGTGGCGCGCGAGGCCCGGGTGTCGGTGGCCTCGGTGTCGCGCGCGCTCAATGGTGGCGGCGGCGTCACCGCAGCCACCAGCGCACGCATCCACGCCGCCGCCGAGCGCCTGCAGTACATCCCGCATGCGGCGGCGCGCATGCTGATCACCCGCCGCACGCACACCATCGGCGCGCTGCTGCCGGACCTTTACGGCGAGTTCTTCTCCGAGCTGATCCGCGGCATCGACCTGGCGGCGCGCGCCTGCGGCCTGCACCTGCTGGTCTCCAGTTCGCACGGCGGCGCCGCGGAAGCGGCGGCGGCGGTGCGCTCGATGCAGGGGCGCGTGGACGGCCTGCTGATCCTGTCCGAGCGGGTCGACGCGACCTTCCTGCGCGCCAACCTGCCCAAGGCGCTGCCGGTGGTGCTGCTCAACAGCGCGGTGAGCGGGCCGGCTTTCCACGTGCTCAACATCGACAACCACGGCGGCGCGGTAGCCATGGTGCGGCACCTGCTGCAGGCCGGCCATCGCAGCGTGGCGCTGATCGCGGGGCCCCCCGGCAACTTCGACGCCAGCGAACGCGAGCGCGGCTACCGCGAGGCAATGGCCAAACACGCCCCGCGCGCGGCGCTGACCGTGGTGGCCGGCGACTTCACCGAGGAATCCGGCTACCGCGCCGGCCACGAACTGCTGGCGCGCGCCAGGCGCCCGCGGGCCGTGTTCGCCGCCAACGACATGATGGCGGTGGGCTGCCTGGCGGCGTTCAAGGATGCCGGCGTGCGCGTGCCGGAAGACATCGCGCTGGCCGGCTTCGACGACATCCCGATCGCCCGCTACGTGACACCGGCCTTGACCACGGTGCGCGTGCGCATCGCCGACTTCGGCCGCCTCGCGCTGGAGCGCCTGGCCGACGTCGTCGAACACCCCGGGCAGGAATCACCTTCCGCCGACACGCCCGGTTTTGAAATCGTGGTCCGCGACACCTGCGGCGGAACCAGACCAGAAGAAAACTCCTGAACGACTCAGCAAGCTGCCCGGGGAGGGGAGCGATGAAAACTTCAACGCACTTCAAGAAGAACCTGCTGGCCGGATTGATCGGTACGTCGATCATGTCGCTGGCCGTGGCACCGTCGTTCGTGATGGCGGCGAGTTCCGACGCGAACCTGCGCGGCCATGCGCCTCCGAACGCCCTGGTGACAGCCAAAAACGTCGCGACGGGCTCTACTCGCGTGACCAAGGCCAACGGCGAAGGCAGCTACGCGCTGGTCGGCCTTCCGCCCGGCACCTATACCGTCGACGCTGGCCCAGGCACGGCGCAGACCGTCACGCTCAGCGTGGCATCGACCGCGACGCTGAACCTGACAGCCACCACCACGACCACCAGTACGCCCGCAGCGGCCAACGCCGTCAACCTCGGCGCAGTCACCGTCACCGCGTCGGCCTTGCAGGAGGTGAAGACTTCCGAAGTCGGCAACACCGTGTCGCTGCGCCAGATCGACACGACGCCGCAGTCCTCACGCAACTTCCTGCAGTTCGCCGACACCGTGCCGGGCATGGTTTTCACCCGCGACGCAAACGGCAACACCAGCCTGCGTTCGGGCGCCCAGGCCACCAGCGCGATCAACGTGTACATCGACGGCGTGGGCCAGAAGAACTACGTGCTGCAGGGCGGCGTCACCGGCCAGACCGGCAGCCAGGGCAATCCGTTTCCGCAACTGGCCATCGGCGAATACAAGGTCATCACCTCGAACTACAAGGCCGAGTTCGATCAGGTCTCGAGCGCCGCCGTGGTGGCACAAAGCAAGTCCGGCACCAACACCTTTCACGGCGACGTGTTCGGCGATTTCACCAACACCGCCATGCGCGCGAAAACACCTTCCGAAATAGCCAATCACAAGAAGACCGATTCGCACGAGAAGGATTACGGCTTCGATCTGGGCGGCCCGATCATCAAGGACAAGGCCCACTTCTTCATCGCCTACGAGGGCAAGGAGTTCGATACGCCGACCACGGTGGTACCGGGCCTGATCGGCGGCGGCTACGAAAGCCAGCTGCCCGCCAGCGCCAGCGCGCAGATCGGCCCGGCCAGCCTGCCGTTCAAGGAGAACGACTGGTTCGGCAAGATCGACTACGAACCCACCGACCGCGATCGCCTCGAACTGAGTGCCAAGTACCGCGACGAAACGCAAGTGTCGGGTATCGGCGGCGTCACCACGCCGTCGGCGGCCATCAACACGAACAACACCGACAAGCGCTATGACTTGCGCTGGGATCACAGCGCCTACAGCTGGTTCAATCGCTTGCAGGTGACGTACGAGGATGCGTTCTTCTCGCCCACGCCCGCCACGCGCGGGGCGGGAGCGCGCTACACGCAGGACGTCGACCAGGGCCAGACCATCCTGCAGACCGGCAACTCGCCGCTCGCGCAGCAGAACAAGGGTCAGAAGGGCCCGGCGTTGCAGGACGACCTGACCTTCAACGACTTCGAGTGGCACGGCGACCACGTGGTCAAGATGGGCGTGAAGTACAAGGAGGTGAAGCTCACCGCGCAGGACGCCGGCGATGCGAACGCCTTGTTCAGCTACGCCGTCACCCCGGACGCCGGTACCGAGGCAACCCCCTACGAAGTGCAGTTCGGCTCCCCCACGCCCGGCCAGAGCCCGGTGGCGGTCAGTCGCGACAAGCAGTTCGGTGCCTATATCCAGGACGACTGGGCGGTCAACGACAAGCTGACCCTGAACCTGGGCATCCGCTGGGACTACGAGGAAACGCCTTCCTATCTCAACTACGTCACGCCGGCCAACGTGATCGCCGCTCTCAACAGCCCCGATCCCCATGGTGCGCCTGCCGGTCAAACCTACGCGCAGACACTGGCCCTGGGCGGCGTAAACATCAACGACTACATCAGCACCGGCAACAATCGAAAGGCACCGAAGGACAATTTCCAGCCTCGCCTCGGTTTTTCCTATGACCTCAACGGCGACCAGGCGCACGTCATCTTCGGCGGCATCGGTCGTTCCTACGACCGCAACCTGTACGAGGCGATCCAGGTCGAGCAGACCAAGTCGGTGCTGTCGCAACCCACCATCCAGTTCAACACCCCGATCCATCCGTGCACGGTGGGGGTCGGCACCTGCTACGCCTTCGATCCGTCGTACATGGACATCGCCACCCTGCAGGCGCTGGTGGCGGGCACCAACACCGGCAAGGAGGTGGATGCAATCAACAACAAGCTCAAGACGCCGTACTCGGACCAGATCAGCATCGGCATGCGCAACACGATCGGCGAATGGAATACCAGCGCCGCGATCGCCAACATCCGCAGCCACGACGGCCTGGTCTACACGCTGGGCAATCGCTATCCCGACGGCAGTTTCTGGCAGAACGGCAGCCAGCCCTGGGGCAACGGCATCCCCGGCTTCGGCAGCTTCATCATCGGCAACAACGGCCTGGAAACCCGCACCACCCAGGTCCTGCTGTCCGCGGAAAAGCCCTATACCAAGGAATCGCACTGGGGCCTGACGATTGCCTACACCCACACCCATTCGAGTCAGAACCACAACAACAACGACCCGACCGACCAGTACGCGTTCGACTTCGAGACCGTCGGCCATTACCCGTTTGTCGGCGGTGCCGTGGCCAAGAACCGGCTCGTGGTGACCGGCAACATCGATGGCCCCTGGGGCTTCGTGTTCGGCGGCAAGCTGACCCTGGCCACACCCGTGCCCAATGTCGGCATGGCCTTCTACGGCGCACCGGCGACCAACCAGGACAGCGGCGTGACCAACGGAGCCGGTGGCCGGGTGGTCGCCATCGCGCCACCGGGCAACGGCCGCTTCCTGATCGGCGGCAAGGTCTTCGGCTATCGCGACCTCGACCTGCAGGCCACGAAGAACTTCAAGATCTACGGCAACGTCAGCGGCTACGTGCGCATCGACCTGATCAACGTGTTCAACTTCAGGAACACCGTGGGCTACAT
>CALCWL010000593.1 GCA_937906285.1 uncultured Rhodanobacter sp.
CAACGGCCGCACGCAGATGACGGTGAGCGCCAACGACGGCCTGCGCGAGCCGGCCGAGTTCGCCGACCTGCTGATCGCCGAGCGCAACGGCGCGCCGGTGCGCCTGTCCGATGTGGCTAAGGTCTACTCCGGCCAGCAGGACCAGTACCAGGCGGCCTGGTTCAACGGCATGCGCACGGTCGGCCTGCAGATCACCAAGCGACCGGAGGCGAACGCGGTGGCCACGGTGGCGGCGATCCGCGCGCGGCTGCCGCAGCTGGCCGCCTCGATGCCGTCGGACGTGCACATGCTGCCGGTGTTCGACCTCACCCAGACGACCCAGTCGGCGCTGCACGAGGTGAAGGTCGCGCTGCTGATCTCGATCGCCATGGTGGCGCTGGTGATGCTGGTGTTCCTGCGCCGGTTGCGGCCGACCCTGATCGCGATGCTCAGCGTGCCGCTGTCGCTGGCCGGTGCGTTCGTGGTGATGTGGACGCTCGGATACACCCTGAACACCCTGTCGCTGGTGGCGCTGGTGCTGTGCATCGGCTTCGTCGTCGACGACGCGATCGTGGTGATCGAGAACATCGTGCGGCACATGGAGCAGGGCATGGCACCGCTGCCGGCGGCGCTGACCGGCGTGCGCGAGATCGGCTTCACCGTGGTCTCGATCACGCTGTCGCTGGTGGCGGTGTTCGCGCCGCTGCTGTTCGGCAACAACATGCTGATCATGCTGCTGCGCGAGTTCTCGGTGACGCTGACCGCCGCGGTGGTGATCTCGGCGATCGTCTCGCTCACCCTCACCCCCGCGCTGTGCGGCCACCTGCTAAAGCACGAGCCGGTGCCGGCGCCACCGCCGGGGCGCATCGAACGCGCCGTGGAACGCTTCGACCGCGGCCTGCTGCATCTGTACGAAGGCGCGCTGGACTGGGCCATGCGCCACCGCCGGCTGATGCGCTGGCAGCCGCTGCTGCTGCTGATCCTCACCTTCGCGCTGGGCGCGGCGGTGGTGAAGACCGCCGGCGGCACCTTCATGCCCGACGAGGACACCGGCCAGCTGCAGGTGGAGATCGACGCCGATGCCAACATCTCGCCCACCGTGCTGGCCGAGCGCGCGCGGCAGGTGCAGAAGATCATGCAGGCCGACCCGGCCGTGCTCGACCAGCTGACCCTGCTCGGCGGCAACGGGCCCGGCGGCGCGGTGGGCAACAGCGCGCAGATGTTCGTCGACCTCAAGCCGCGCGGCGACGGTCCGGGCGAGCGCGACGAAGGCATCAAGACGGTGATCGAGCGATTGTCGAAACAGTACGACCGCCTGCCCGACGTGAAGGTGTCGGTCAGCGCCTCGCAGTTCCTCGGCGGCGGCGGCAGTGGCGACCGCGGCGGCCAGTACGAGTTCCAGCTCACCAGCACCCAGGGCAACGACCTGCAGCCGTGGGCGCTGAAGATGGTGCGCCAGCTGCGCACCCTGAAGGAGTTCCGCGACGTCAGCAGCCCGTTCGACCAGGTCGGCAAGCAGCAGCAGCTGCGCATCGACCGCGAGGCCGCCGCGCGACTGCATGTCAGCGTGGGCGCGATCGACACCGCGCTGTTCAGCGCGTTCGGCCAGCGCCAGGTGTCGCAGATCTACTCCGACATCAACCAGTACGCGGTGGTACTCAACGCCAGCCCGAACGAGAACCTCAGCCCGCAATCCCTGCTCGATATCCGCGTGCGCAGCGAGCAGGGCCGGATGATTCCGCTCTCCGCGCTGGCCACCATGGAGCCGACGATCAGCCCGCTGCGCGTGCGTCACCACAACCAGCTGCAGGCGGTCACCATCAGCTACAACCTGGCCAAGGACGTCACCCAGGACCGCGGCGTGGCGCTGGTCGACCAGGCCGCCTTCGCGCTGCACCTGCCCGATGGCGTGAAGGTGGAATACACCGGCGCCAACCAGCGCCTCAAGCAGGCGCAATCCAACGGCATGGTGCTGCTGCTGGGCTCGATCCTGGCCATGTACATCGTGCTGGGCATCCTCTACGAAAGCCTCGGCCATCCGCTGACCATCCTCTCCACCCTGCCCGCCGCCGGCGCCGGCGCCTTCCTGGCCATGCTGGTGACGCAGACCCAGCTGTCGCTGATGGCGATCATCGCGATCCTGATGCTGATCGGCATCGTCAAAAAGAACGCGATCCTGATGGTCGACTTCGCCCTCGTGCGCGAGCGCGAGCACGGCATGGCCGCCCCCGACGCGATCCGCGAAGCCGCCCTGGTGCGCTTCCGCCCGATCACCATGACCACTCTGGTGGCAATGGGCGCGGCGATGCCGCTGGCGATCGGCTTCGGCATCGGCTCGGAAATGCGCCAGCCGCTGGGCATCGCCATCGTCGGCGGCCTGCTCGTGTCGCAGCTGCTGACCCTGCTCAGCACCCCGGCGATCTACCTGTGGAATCACGACCGCAAGATCCGCAAGGCGGCGCGCAGGGAGCGCAAGGCGGAGAAGAAGCGGCGCAGGGCGCTGGGCCGCGCACAGACGGCGTCCTGACCGATATCCGGCCGCGTGCTCCTGCCGGTCGCGTCGTGACAGCGGTGCCGCAGCTGTCCCGCACACGCCCAGGCATGGTGGCCGTGGCAGCCGCTGTCGACCTTCGTTGGCGCCTTCTCCCGGCAGTGCGCGGGACAGGAGCAGATTCCCCGGCGTGCGGCAGGCCACACAGGCGTCGAAGTCATGCGCGACGACAGGGGGCGCCGGTTGCAGCGAGCAAGGACAGGTCGTGACTGATGGCATGCCCCGGTTGCGGATGGCGTGGTTCTCTTGCACTGTCCTGGGATATCCGCGCGCGCGGAGCGCACGGCGAGACGAGCATGAGGCCATGGGCCAGAATCCCGAACTGTTGCGCCGCCTGCTGCGCGCCAAGGACCGCATGGATGCGGCATCCCACGAGCAGTGGCCGGTGCGGCGGCTGGCGCAGGTGAGCGCGGTGTCGGCGGCGCACTTCGCGCGCGCCTTCCGCGAGGCGTTCGGTGTGCCGCCGCATCGCTATCTGCTCACCCGCCGGATCGAACGCGCCACGGCGCTGCTGCGTGACACGAATGCGCCGGTTACCGAGGTCGCGCTGCAGACCGGCTGGAGCAGCATCGGCACCTTCGGGCGGATCTTTCGCGACATCACCGGCGAGAGTCCGGGCGATTTCCGTGCGCGGCAGCGCGAGCTGGCGCACCACCACGCCTGCGTGCCGGAGTGTTTCGTGCGCGCCGTGCAGCGGCCGGATCTCAAGAGCGCAGTTTCGGAGAAGCGCAGGCGCCAGGCGGCCGGTAGAAAGACGGCTCCCACCCAGGAGGTTCCATGACTCAACATGTCGATGTGGCCGGGCTCTATGTCCGCGACCAGGATGAAGCGCTCGCCTTCTATGTCGGAAAGCTGGGCT
>CALCWL010000594.1 GCA_937906285.1 uncultured Rhodanobacter sp.
GGCAGGCCGGGCAAGGCGGCCAGCGCCCACGCCGGCACTGGCTGCTTCGCGCACAGCGCCAGGCAGACCTCGCCGGTATAGCGATCGACCAGCCGGCGCAGCGGCGCGGTGGCATGGGTGTACTGCGCGGCCAGCGCCGAATGCATCGGCTGCGCCGGCAAGCTGCCGTCGAAGGCCGCGTAGCCGGCCCCGCGCAGCACCGTGGTGCAGGCGGTCAGCATCGCCACCTGCACGTCGCTGGACGGGTCCAGCGAACGGATGAAACCGGGGTAGTCCAGAGCGGACGGCCAGTCGATGCCGAGCACCCGCGCCGTGACGTGCAGGCGCGCGAGGGCATGCGGATCGGGCGGCGGCAGCGTGCGCAGCAGACCCACCTTCGCCTGCACCATCAATTGCGCCGCGGCCATGCCGACCAGCAGCGAGATTTGCTCGTTCCAGTTCTCGATCGGCAAGCGCGCGCGGAACGCCAGTGTCCAGCGGCCGTCGACCACGTCGATTTCCTGCTCCGGCAGGGGCAGGCTCACGCCGCCGCGCGCGCGCTCGCACTGCTCGCGCAACTCGCCGATCCGGCGCAGCACGGTCCACATCGGATCGTCGCTGCCGGCGTCGATGGCCTGTTGCACGCCGGCATAGTCGAGCTGGGCGCGGCTGCGCACGCGCGCCCGGCGCACGTCGATGGCGGCAATGCGGCCGGCCGGGTCCAGATCCACGGTCCACAGCAACGCCGGACGCACCTGATCCGGCAACAGCGAAGCAGCACCCTCGGACAGCACTTTCGGATGCAGCGGAATCTTCGAATCCGCGCCGTACAGCGTCTCGCCGCGCCGGTGTGCCTCCAGGTCCACGGGGTCGCCGGCCTGCACGAAGGCGGCGACGTCGGCGATGGCGTAATGCACGCGCCAGCCGTTGCCCTGCGCCTGCACATGCATGGCCTGATCGAGATCGCGCGCGCCCGGTGGATCGATGGTGACCAGCGGCAGCTCGGTGCGATCCAGCCCGGGCAGGCGCGGGTTCGCCGCGGCTGCCGCCGCGGCGGCTTCGACTTCGGCCGGAAAGGCGGTGGGCAGGTCCATCTGTTGCCGGATCTCGTCCATGCCCCGCGCAAGCACGGCACTGCCCGCGGGTTGCAGGCGGATGCGTCGCGTCGTGGTCACGGTTCCTCCGTTTGATGGCTGCCGGCTGTACGCGAATATACATGTCGCGTCCGGCGGACTTTCGTCCACGCCGGAGGCGGTGTAGAAAGCCGTCAGGCCCACCGATCCGACCACCCATGAACGACTCGCCCCTGCTGATCCGCCTGGCCGACGACGACGACGATTTCATCCTGGCGCTGGTGCCACGCTTCGCCGACTTCGCGCTGCCGGCATGGCGCCGCCGCCACGAATGCGTCGAGGGCATCCGCCGGGACCTGCTGCACCAGCTGGAGGATCAGCCAGCGAACAGCTTCCTGTTCGTGGCCGAGAACGGCGACGGCGAACGGGTGGGCTTCATCCACCTGCAGCGCACCGCCGATTTCTTCAGCGGCCGCGGCAACTGCCACATCTCCGATCTCGCGGTGGCCCCGCAGCACGAGGGCAACGGCATCGGCAAGGCCTTGCTGGCGCATGCCGAACAGTGGGCACGCGAGCACCAGTGCCAGTTGGTGACACTGGCGGTGTTTCCCGGCAACGAGCGCGCCCGCGCGCTGTACGAAGCCAACGGCTATGCGACCGACCTGATCAAGCTGGCCAAGCCGGTGCGTTGAAGGCGCGCAAACGACAAGCCGCCCGCAGGCGGCCTGTTGCGTGCGACATGACGAAACGAAGTCCGCTCAGTTGGTGGTCCTGGCCGCCGCTTCGGCCTGCTCGCGCTCGTCCAGCCGACGGGCCAGGCGGTCGATGTTGCCGAGCGACAGCAGATGGGCGTAGATCCAGGCCAGCACGCCCTCGCGCAGCAGCTCGTGAGTGACCTTTTCGTCCAGCGCGCGCAGCTTCTCCTCGTTGACCATGAACAGGCCATTGAGCGTGATGCCGTGGCCGGAATCCGGCTCGCCCTTGTGCAGCTGCACGTTGCGCGCTTCCAGCAGGTCATGCTTGACCAGGTACTGCATGAAGATGCGGGTGCGCTCGATGTTCTGCTGGAACTCACCGAGAAAGCCCACGGCGTTCTTCAGCAGCTCGGTGTCGGTGCCGTCCTCGTTGAACAGGCGTTCGCCGTCGACGGCATTGAAACCCTCGAAGCCCTGATCGAGGAACACCGCGAAATCGCCGCCCTCCTGCCCGGCCGGTTTCTCGGCCAGCACGAACGGGTAGCGGCGCACGAAGGCCGGCACATAGGTGTTGGGCGCCCACTGGCCAGCGGCGTCGACATAGAGGTTCTCGTTCTGGCGCAGGCCGAGCAAGGCGATCGGGCCGGCATTGGCGGCGTCGGTGCCGGCGAACACGATCAGCAGGTCGCGCGCGGCCATGCCGAACTCCGCACCGGTCAACGGCACCGAGTGCGTGTTCATGGCGAACTTCATGTTGGGCACGCCCTTGAGCCGAAGATTCTTGTGTTCGGTCCGGTTCAGCGCCACCGGGTGCTCGTAGAAAATGACTTCAGCCACGTTGATCCACCTTTGGTCCCCCGTCGCGCCGGACCGCCACGGCGGCGGCCCTGTCGAACCCGGCGTGGGTTTCATGTCGAGCCCGGGATCATATCAGCGGGCACCGATGCCTGCGAATCCCGCCGGGCCGGCGCCTTCGGAACGGCGGAAAAGTGTTCTATGCTGCGATCGGGCTGGCCTTGCGCCATGCCCGCTGGTTCCCTCGATGCCCCCGGCGAAAGGACGGACTGCATGCTGATGGACGCTGTCAAACCGGCTGACCTGCAGGCGACGCGCGTGTTGTCGCTGGACGCCGCTGGCCGCATCCTGGACTGGATCAGCTGGCAGGACGCGGTGTGCCTGTATGTCCGCGACGTGGTCGCCTGGACCTTGGGCGATCCCTGCCTGACCGTGCACGGCGGCCACAACCGTGCGCTGGGCGCGCAGAGCCTGCTGCAGTTGCATCCGATCGTCGCCAGCACCGGCCACTGCCGCGAGCATGCGGTCGACCCGTCGCCGGCGCTGACCAACACCGCGCTGTTCGCGCGCGACCGGCACATCTGCATGTACTGCGGCGAGCATTTCACCCGCATGGAACTGACTCGCGACCATGTGCTGCCAATCTCCCGGCAAGGCAAGGACGAGTGGGAGAACGTGGTCAGCGCCTGCCTGTCATGCAACCTGAAAAAGAGCAACCGCACGCCGCAGCAGGCCAACATGCCGCTGCTGGCGGT
>CALCWL010000595.1 GCA_937906285.1 uncultured Rhodanobacter sp.
AGCACCGACCAGGGAGCAGGTCATGCACAGAATGCTTGTCGTTGTCCTCTCGATTGTCCTCGGCAACGCCGCGCAGGCGTCCAGCACCTTGCGCGTCGGCAGCCAGGTGCTGGTGGCCGGCGACAGCCAGGAGCGGGTGGTCGAGCTGCTGGGCAAGCCCTCCTCGAAAGTGCATCCGCATCGCGCGCGACATTCGCGCCGACGCGTGCAGGTGCTGGAGCGCACCGACGGCGGCGAGCGCTGGCGCTATCGGCGCGAGGGACACATCACCGTGGTCACGATCGTGGATGGCCGCGTGGTCGACATCGACGACCGCAAACTCTGACGCGGGAGATCGCAAGCGTATCCGTGATGGCCGATTTGCTAGGCTGTCGCGATCTTGCCGCAACGAGTCGATGCCATGCACGATTTTCTGGAGCAATTGCTCGGCAGCACGCTGTCCGAGGGCGTCATCCAGGCCGGGCTGAACCTGCTGGTGGCGTTGCTGATCCTGCTGGTCGGGATCTGGCTGGCGGCGCGGCTGGCCAACTTCAGCCAGCGCGCGCTGCAGCGCGCCGCGGTCGACGTCACCCTGGCCGGGTTCCTGCGCAACCTGATCTACGGCGTGCTGGTGGCCGTGTTGATCGTGATGGCGCTGACCAAGGCCGGCGTGCCCTCGGCACCGCTGGTGGCGGCGCTCGGCGCCGGCGGACTGGCGATCGGCCTGGCCCTGCAGGGCTCGCTGAGCAATTTGGCCTGGGGCGTGCTGCTGGTGGTGTTCCGGCCGTTCCGCGTGGGCGATTACGTCAGCGCCGGCGGCACCGAAGGCACGGTGCAGAGCATCAACCTGATGCACACCCTGCTGGTGCTGCCGGACAACCGCGAAGCCACCTTGCCGAACGCGAAGATCGGCAGCGACGTCATCGTCAACTTCAACCGGCGCGGCACGCGGCGTTTCGAGCTCAAGCTGGGCATCGGCCATCGCGGCGACACCGACCAGGTGATGGCAGGGATCGTGCGCCTGCTCGAAGCGGACGCGCGCGTGCTGAAGGACCCTGCGCCGGGCGTGTGGATCGAAAGCCTGGCCGGCCAGACGGTCAACCTGCTGGTGCGCGGCTGGACTTCAAGCGCCGACGGCTGGACCACGCAAACCGATCTGCTGCGCGCGATCAAGCGGCAGATCGACGCCGGTCAGATCAGCATCCCGACCGCGCCGCTGGACGTCCGGCTGGTAGGCGATGCGGCGGCGTCCGTGCGGGACTGAACTCCGTCGCTAGCGCACCGTCACCGCCCGCCGGTTGTCGTTGGAGACCTTGTCGATCAGTTTGTTGTACGGGTCGATGCCGGCCAGCGCGGGCTTGCCGTCCACGATGACGGTGACGGTGCTGTCGCCGTCACCGACCATCCGTTTCTCCAGGTACAGCGGCTTGCCTTCCGCGCCGGTGCCCGCGGGCGCAGCGAACACGCCGACCTCGATCGGGAAGTCGATCTTGCCGGGAGTTTCCTTGCCCTTGCCGTCGACGTAGACCTTGCCGGCGTGCAGCTTCATGGTCACCTGGTACTTGCCGTCGGGCAGTTTTTTCGCGGTGGCATCGGTCATGCGATTGTCGAACAGGGTGATCTTCCAGAAGAAGTCGTCCAGCATCGGCTGCCACGTCGGGCCGAGCTGCTTGCCCAGCGCGTCGACGAAGATCTTCGAGGTCACGTAGGGCGGCTGCTGGAAGCCGTAGTCGACGAGGAACTGCTTGAGAAAGGCATCGAGCCTGTCCTCGCCCACGTAGTCCTGCAGCGCGTAGAAGATCAGCGAGCCCTTGCGGTAGTGGATGTAGGGCTGGTTCTCCACCTTGGCCAGCGGCTCCTCGGCCACCTTCTCCGTGGCGCGGCCGGTGAGGTACATGTCCAGCTCGTACTTGAGGAACTTGCGCATGTGGTCGGCGCCGTACTTGTGCTTGAGCACCATCAGCGAGCTGTACTGCGACAGCGACTCGCTGAGCATGGTCGAGCCCTGCATGTCGGCGCCGATCACCCGGTGCGCCCACCACTGGTGCGCGATCTCGTGCGCCGTGACGTCGTAGACGTAGTCGATGCGACTCTTGTCGCGCAGGTCGGCGATGAAGCCGATGGATTCGGAGAACGGAATGGTGTTGGCGAAGCTCTGCGCGAACGCCATGTAGCCAGGGAACTCCAGGATGCGCAGCTGCCTGAACTGGTAGGGCGTGTAGTGGCTGTCGTAGTACGCGAGCGAATCGCGTGCGCTCTCCAGCATGCGGTCCACGTTGAAGGCATGCGCGGGGTCGTGATACACCGACACCTTCACCCCGCCGACCTCTTCGCTCTTCACGGCATAGCGTGCGGAAAGATAGGCGAAGAAGTTCAGCATCGGCTGCTGCATCACGTAGTGGAAATAGCGGCGGTCGCCCTGCACCCACTCCTTCTGCAGCGTGCCCGGCGCCAGCGCGATCTGGTCGGCGGCGGTCGACACGGTGGTGTCGAAGCTGATCCAGTCGGCGTCGTGGCTGATGTAGGTATTGGCGCGTGCAGCCTGGTCGCCCAGCGGCGGCATGCGCGGCACGTCGAGCTTGAGGCCATACTTCCTGCGGTCGTTGCGGTCGGTCAGCTGGAACTGGCTCTGGTAGCCGAACTGGGGCAGTTTCTGGTTGTTGAAGAAGGTGCCGTTGTGCACCAGGAAGGTTTCGCCCGTGTCGTTGGTGAAGCCCCTGGGTGCGTAGTCGAGGGTGAAGTCGAAGGACATCGACGCGCCAGGCGCCAGCGGCGTCTTGAGCCGGTAGATGGTCACGTTGAGGCGCTTGTCCTGCTTCACCGTGTCATGCGGCGCGAAGTCCAGCGTCGTGGGCGCGAAGCCGTCGGCATGGTTCACGAACAACTCGGTCACCGGCACCGCGAGCTTGTTGGTCAGGGTGTAGTGCCCGCGGATGAGCAGCTTGCGCTGGTAGGGGTAGATGTCCACGTCGGCCTTGACTGCCGTGATGCGCGGCTGCGGCACGCTGGCGTAGTCCGCGTAGCGCTTTTCGTAGTCGGCCTGTTCGCGTTTCTGCTCCGTGCTGCTGGTGTAGGTGTTGAGCACGTGGGTGTTGTAGTAGATGAAGCCGCCCAGTCCGGCGAAGCCGAGCAGCGACAACCCCAGCACCGCGGCCAGCGCCGGGTTCGCCCGCGCGCGCGCCTCGCGCAGGCGGCCGCGCCAGTCGGCACCGGTGCCGCGCACCCACAGCAGCGCGGCGAGCACCAGCAGGGCCAGCGCCAGGCAGCCCCAGTACGCGTTGAACCACAGTGCGCCGACGATGAAGTGGCCGAAGCCGTTCATGTCCGAGTACGGCACGCCGGGCGCGCCGCCGTAGTTGTAGAGGTTGTCTTCCCAATGGAGCAGGCTGAAAGCCAGTGTGCTGACCAGCCACAGGATGCTGAGCAGGTACGCGGCGAACTTGTGGTTGCACACCACCTGCAGGAACAGCGCCAGCGCCGCCACCAGCACGAACGGGATCGCGTACAGCCCCAGCATGCGCAGATACAGCCACGGTTCGATATGCGTGTAGCCGTGGGCGAGCTGCCAGCCCATGCCGACCAGTGCGCCGGCCAGGAGCATCAGCACGATCACCGCAAGCAGCGCGCCGAGCTTCGCCAGCATCGCCACCCAGTCGGGCGCGGGAAAGGCGTCGCTGACCCCGGCCATGCCGTGCGTGCGTTCGCGCCACACCAGTTCGCCGGCGTAGAAGATCACCACGATCATCAGCGACAGGCTGAAACTGCCGTTGATGGTGGCGAGCACCTGGTGGGTGACAGGCCATACCGGCGTGCCGTAGACCAGGCCGGCCGTCGACAGCGAGACGAACATCACCGCCAGCGCCAGCAGCAGCAACACCAGGAACGCCGCGCCGCGCAGCACGCCCAGCGTGTCGAACACGAACTGCGCGCGCAGCTGCGCCAGTCGCGCGCGGCGGTCGTTGCCGATGGAAACCTTCGGCAACGCCAGCGCGCCGCTGCCGGCCTGCGGGCGCAGCATCGGCGGCTCCGCGCGCTTCTTGCGCCGCGGCAGCTTCAGGCCTTCGCGGTCGGTGCGGAACAGCGCGAACGCGGCCACCAGCAGCAGCGCCGACACCGCCAGCCACAGCAGGCGGTTGAACAGCAGCACGCCATCCAGCGCGGGCAGCAGGTGGTTGGTCTGCTCGGCCGTCCAGTAGCGGGTGACCAGGCCAACGGTGCGCCCGCCGAAGGGATCGAGCATCGCCGCGAGCCAGCGGTTGTCGAGGTCGCGGCTGAGCGCGCCGACGATGCCTTGCAGCACGAAGTAGGCGATCACGCCGATGTAGCTGGCCAGCAGCGAGCGCGTGACGGTGGCCAGCAGGAACAGCAACGCGGCGATGAACAGCAGATTGGGCAGCACCAGCACCCCGAAACCCCAGGCGTAGCCGCGCCAGTCGGCAGCGCCCAGGCGCGCGGTGTCCACCCACGGCATCGTTCCGCCCAGCGCAATGGCCAGCGCGCAGGCAGCGAGGATCGCCACCAGCACCAGGTAACCTGCCAGGAAGCGCCCGCCAAGGAACGCCTTGCGGCTCATCGGCGTGGCGAACAGCAGCTCCGCCGTGTTCTGCTCGAAATCGCGCGTGGCGGCGGCGGCGATGAACACCACCACCAGCAGGATGCTGAACACCGTCATCACGTCGAGCAGGCGCGCGATCACCAGCGGCGCATTGCGCGTCACGTTGCCGGTGGCGCCGGCCACCACAATGGCATCGGTGCTGGCCAGCGCGAAGGCGATGCCCACGGCGGCGGCGAGGATGACCCAGAACAGCGGCGCCTTGAGCTGCTGGCGCCATTCGAAGCGGAGGATTTCGAGCAACATGGTTTCCTTCCCGGTGGGCGACGTCAGGCGGCGCGCGCGGTGGCCTGCGCGCGCAGGCGGCCGAAGTAGACGTCTTCCAGATCCGGCGCCACCGGTTCGAAGCCCGCCTCGGGTCGCTCGTCGGCGAGCACGTGCAGCAGGGTGCGCCCCGCGGCGAGGCGGGTGGAGAGGATGTTCATGCGCGCGCGGTAACTGTCCAGTTCGGCCTTGTCGATGCTGCGTCGCCAGACCCGGCCCTCCAGCGCACGGATCGCCTCGTACGGTTCGCCGGTCAGCAGCACCTGGCCCTGGCCGATGATCGCCATGCGCGAGCACAGGTCGGTGACGTCCTCCACGATGTGGGTGGACAGGATCACCACCATCCGCTCGCCGAGCTCGGCCAGCAGGTTGAGGAAGCGGTTGCGTTCTTCCGGATCGAGGCCCGCGGTGGGCTCGTCGACGATGATCAGGCGCGGTTCGCCGATCAGCGCCTGGGCAATGCCGAAGCGTTGGCGCATGCCGCCGGAGTAGGTGCCGAGCTTGCGCTTGCGCACGTCCCACAGATTGACCTGGCGCAGCAGCGCCTCGACCAGTTCGCGCCGCTCGGATTTCACCGTGACGCCCTTGAGCACGGCAAAGTGCTCCAGCATCGCCTCGGCCGAGACTTTCGGATACACGCCGAATTCCTGCGGCAGGTAGCCGAGCAGGCGGCGGGTGGCCTGCTTGTCGGCGAGCAGGTCCATGCCGTCCAGCGTGATGGTGCCTTCGTCGGGGTCCTGCAGCGTGGCGATGGTGCGCATCAGCGAGGATTTGCCCGCGCCGTTGGGGCCAAGCAGGCCGAACATGCCGGCGGGGATGTCCAGCGACACGCCGCGCAGCGCCCTGACGCCGTTGGCGTAGGTCTTGGAAAGGTCACGCAGGATCAGCATCGAAAGGGTTCCTGTGCCGCGTGTCGCGGCGGGTCATGGCAGCAGGGTAGGGCACCCGTGCGGGGAGCGCGCCCGCTCAAGGTAATGCATACGCCCGCGAATGGAAGCCGCCGTGGGCACGGCTCGGCGCGGTTGCGGCCGGGCGCGCCGTGCGCGCCTTGGTTATGATTGACCTCTTGACTGGCGCCGCGCCATCCCCGAGCGCCGCCCCAAAGCCTTGCAGGAGTCACCATGGCCGACCTCAAAGAAGCCCGCGTCCCCGACATCGGTCACGATGGCGTGCCCGTCATCGAAGTGCTGGTCAAGGCCGGCGACAGGGTCGAGAAGGACCAGAGCCTGGTCACGCTGGAATCGGACAAGGCCACAATGGAAGTGCCCGCGCCGTTCGCCGGCACCATCAAGGAGATGAAACTCAAGGTCGGCGACGAGGTTTCCGAGGGCGCAGTGATCGCCATCATCGAAGCCGACGGTGCAGCCGTCGCAGCGTCTCCCTCGCCCGCTGCGGGCGAAGGCGGCGGCAAGAGTGCGCCCGAAGCGGCGAAGCCGCCGGCACCTGCTCCCGCGCCGGCGCCCGCCGCGCCGAAATCCGCGCCGGCCGCCGTCCAGGGCGTGCACAACGCGCCCGAAGGCGATGTGTCGCCGCAGGCGCGCCCGCCGATGGGTGCCAGCATCGTGATGCCCGGCGACGCGCCGTATGCCAGCCCCGCCGTGCGTGCCTTCGCGCGCGAGCTGGGCGTGGACATTCGCCAGGTCAAAGGCAGCGGCCGTGGCGGCCGCATCCAGCGTGACGATGTCACCAGCTATGTCAAGCATGCGCTGGCCTCCGGCGCGCGACCGTCGGGCGCCGCCAGCGCCTCGATCGGCGGCCTGAACCTGCTGCCGTGGCCGAAGGTCGATTTCGCCAAGTTCGGCGAGATCGAGGAGAAGCCGCTCACCCGCATCCAGAAGATCTCCGGCGCCAACTTGGCGCGCAACTGGGCGATGATCCCGCACGTCACCCAGCACGAGGACGCCGACATC
>CALCWL010000596.1 GCA_937906285.1 uncultured Rhodanobacter sp.
TGCTCGATGCGCGCGAGGCCGATCCCATCGCCCAGCGCCTGCGCGACCTCGGCTTCGTCGATGGCGAGCCGGTGCGCGTGGTGGCGGTAGGCCCGATGGGCGGCGATCCGGTGCTGATCCAGATCGGCTTCACCCGCTTTGCCTTGCGCCGCGCCGAGGCGGCGCGGGTCAGCGTGCGCGCCGAGGTTGCCGCGTGAGCGCATCGAGTCTGCGAATCGCCCTGGTCGGCAATCCCAACTGCGGCAAGACCGCGTTGTTCAACCTGCTTACCGGCGGACGCCAGAAAGTGGCCAATTACGCCGGCGTCACGGTGGAGCGCAAGGAAGGGCGGTTCATGGCGCCGTCGGGCCGGTTGCTGCAGATCCTCGACTTGCCGGGCACCTACAGCCTAGAGGCGAACAGCCCGGATGAGCAGATCACCCGCGACATCTGCGCCGGCACCTTTCCGGGCGAGGCGGTGCCGGATCTGATCGTCTGCGTGGCCGATGCGACCAACTTGCGCCTGCACCTGCGCTTCGTGCTGGAAGTGAAGCGCCTCGGCCGGCCGGTGGTGCTGGCGCTGAACATGATGGACACGGCGCGTTCGCGCGGCATCGTCATCGACGTGCCGGAGCTCTCGCGCCGGCTGGGCCTGCCGGTGGTGGAAACCGTGGCGGTGAAGCGCGGTGGTGCGCAGGCGCTGATCGAGCGGGTCGACGGTGAAGTTCCCGCGGCTGCGCCGCGGCAGCCGGACGACGCGGGCGACCGCGCCGACCTGCATGCGCAGGTTCGCGAACTGCTGGCGGCCACGGTGACGATGCCCCGCGTCACCGCCGAGATCGACGATGCGCTGGACCGCTGGACGCTGCACCCGGTGTTCGGGCTGGCGATCCTGGCGGTGGTGATGTTCCTGGTGTTCCAGGCGGTGTATTCGCTGGGCAAGCCGATGACCGACGCGATCGGCGACGGCTTCGGCTGGCTGGGCGCTCATGTCGCCGCGTGGATGCCGGCCGGGCCGCTGCAGAGCCTGGTCAACGACGGCCTGTTCGGCGGCCTCGGCACGGTGCTGGGCTTCCTGCCGGAAATCCTGGTGCTGTTTTTCTTCATCATCGTGCTGGAGGAATCGGGCTACCTGCCGCGCGCGGCGTTCCTGCTGGATCGGCTGATGCTGTCGGTGGGTCTGACCGGCCGCTCGTTCATTCCGCTGCTGTCGAGCTTCGCCTGCGCGATCCCCGGCATCATGGGCACGCGCAGCATCACCGATCCGCGCGACCGGCTCACCACCATCCTGATCGCGCCGCTGATGACCTGCTCGGCGCGGCTGCCGGTGTATGCGCTGCTGATCGGCGCATTCATCCCGATCCATTACGTGTTCGGCGTGTTCAACCTGCAGGGCCTGGTGCTGTTCGCGCTGTACCTGGCCGGCATCCTCGGCGCGATGCTGGTGGGCTGGGTGATGAAGCACATCCGCCGCGACAAGAGCGAGCATGCGCTGATGATGGAGCTGCCGTCGTATCGCCTGCCCAAGCTGCGCGACGTGGCGATCGGCCTGTACGAGCGCGGCATGATCTTCCTCAGGCGGCTGACCGGCGTGATCCTCGGCCTGACCGTGCTGATGTGGTTCCTCTCCACCTTCCCGGGTGCGCCGGAGGGCGCGACCCGGCCGGCGATCGAGTACAGCTTCGCCGGCTATATCGGGCGGGCGCTGCAGTACGTGTTCGCGCCGATCGGCTTCAACTGGCAGATCAGCCTGGCGCTGATCCCGGCGTTCGCCGCGCGCGAGACCGCGGTGGCGGCGCTGTCGCTGCTGGTGTGGTTCGCCTATGCGCCGCAGTGCATGTCCACGCTGGCGATCATCAAGCGCGAGACCGACTCCTGGCGCAACGTGGCGATCTCGTTCGGCTACATGTTCGTGATGGCCTATACCGCCTCGTTCATCGTCTACCAGGTGACGAGGGCGCTGACGTGAGCGGCGGGTTGCTGGTGCAATACGTGATCGTCGGCCTGGCGGTGCTGGCCAGCGTGTGGATCGTGCTGCGCAAGCTGGCCCGGAAAACGACCAACCGCTGGCTGGCTGCTGCGTCCATCCATTTCAACCAGCCGAATCGTGGCGCCCTGGCGCGGGCCTTCGGCCGGCGCCTGCAACCGACCGAAGCCACCGGCGATTGCAGCGACGGCTGCAGCACCTGCGGCGCCTGCGGCCCGAAGCCGCCGGCCGCCGCGCGGCCCGGCGAGCCGATGCCGTTGGAGTTCCGCTCGCGGCAGTAGGGTTGGCAATGCCCGCCGGTTCTGGTGGGTTCCTGCAAAAAGCAAAGCGGAGCGTCCGTACAGGCACGAAAAAAGCCGGCTTGCACCGGCTTTTTCATGCAACCCGAATCGCGCCCCGGCTTACGCCAGTTCGCGGATCTTCGCGTTGAGGCGGCTCTTGTGGCGGGCGGCCTTGTTCTTGTGGATCAGGCCACGGGCGGCGTAGCGATCCATCACCGGCTGGGCGGCGGTGAACGCGGCGACGGCACCGGCCTTGTCCTTGGCCTCGATGGCCTTGACGACCTTCTTCAGGGCGGTGCGGACCATGGAACGTGCGCTGATGTTGCGCAGGCGGCGCTGTTCGGACTGGCGCGCGCGCTTCTTCGCGGACTTGATGTTGGCCAAGGTAGAACTCCGGGAGCAGTGTTGGGTTGGGTGGAAAAAGACGCCAATTATGCGGTCGATTCGCCGATGCGTCAATCACTTGGGCGGCTGCGTCCCCAGCCGGAGCGGCGTCCCGCGGCGGTCGCGCCGGCATTTTGCCATAACCGGGCCGTGATCCCGCCGGCGCGGGCTGTCAAACTGTGCGCCCCGTGCGACCGCCACCGAAGGTAGAACCGCTGCCCATGAAGTCTCCCAGCATGCTCCGCGGGCTGCTCTCCTTCAGCAGCATGACGATGATCTCGCGGGTGCTCGGCCTGGTGCGCGACATGTCGATCAACGCCGCGTTCGGCGCCAACGGCGCCACCGACGCGTTCTGGGTGGCGTTTCGCATCCCCAACTTCATGCGCCGGCTGTTTGCCGAGGGCTCGTTCTCCACCGCCTTCGTGCCGGTCTTCACCGAGGTGAAGGAGAAAGGCACGCCGGTGCAGCTGAAGGAGCTGATGGCGCGGGTGTCGGGCACGCTGGGCGGGGTGCTGCTGCTGATCACCGCGCTGGGCATCATCTTCGCGCCGCAGGTGACCGTGTTGTTCTCGCCGGGCGCGATTGACGAGCCGCGCAAGTTCGAGCTGACCGTCGAGCTGCTGCGGCTGACCTTTCCGTTTCTGCTGTTCGTCTCGCTGACGGCGTTGTCTGGCGGTGCGCTGAACAGCTTCCACCGTTTCGCGCTGCCGGCGTTGACCCCGGTGATCCTCAACCTGTGCATGATCGCCGGCGCGCTGTGGCTGTCGAAGAAGCTGCAGACGCCGATCCTGGCGATGGGCTGGGCGATCCTGGCCGCAGGCATCCTGCAGTTGCTGTTCCAGTTGCCGGCGTTGCGGCAGCTCGACCTGTTGACCCTGCCGCGCTGGGGTTGGCGCCATCCGGAGGTGCGGAAGATCATGCGGCTGATGGTGCCGACCCTGTTCGGCTCCTCGGTGGCGCAGATCAACCTGCTGTTCGACACCGTGATCGCCTCGCTGCTGGTGGTCGGCTCGCAGAGCTGGCTGTCGCAGGCGGACCGCTTCCTGGAGCTGCCGCTGGGCGTGTTCGGCGTGGCGCTGGGCACGGTGATCCTGCCGTCGCTGTCGCGCCATCACGTCACCACCGACACGAACGGATTCTCGCGGGCGCTGGACTGGGGGCTGCGGATCACCCTGCTGATCGCGGTGCCGGCGATGTTCGCGCTGATGCTGCTGGCCGGGCCGCTGGTGGCCACGCTGTTCCAGCATGGGCACTGGACCGCGCATGACACGGACATGGCGACCTTGTCGATCACCGCATTGAGTTTTGGCTTGCCGGCGTTCGCGCTGGTGAAGGTGCTGTTGCCGGCGTTCTACGCGCGCCAGGACACGCGCACGCCGGTGCGTGCGGCGGTGGCCTCGCTGCTGACCAACATGCTGTTGAACGTGGTGTTTCTGGCGCTGCTGTTCGAGCTGTGGGCGCCGGCCGGATTGAAACAGCTGTCGTGGCTGGATGGCATCGCCCGGGTGCCCGGCCTGCACATGGCGCTGGGC
>CALCWL010000597.1 GCA_937906285.1 uncultured Rhodanobacter sp.
CGCTGGAAGGCGCGACGGTCGCCCGCGGCTGCGGCGCGCACGTCGTCGCCGTCATGCGCGACGCTGGAGACAGGCGGCATCAGGCTTCCGGAGGCAGGGCAGGCGGCGATCATCTTGCCAGCTTGGATGCTGCGGGGCGCGAAAGGGTTTGAAACGGACGGGCCGTGCAGGCCCGCCGTGCTTCGGGGGTGGCAAGGAAAACCACGAGCGTGGTTTTCCCGGTCGCGCGTCCGGTACGTGCCCGGACTCGCAACCTGCCTCAGGACACGGCAGCCCGCCGCGCCGGCTTGGCGATGTCCCCCTGCAGTGTCTGCGCCACGCGTTGCTGCTCGTGGTGCAATCGCTCCGGCAGGCGTGGCGCGAAGGTTTGCAGATAGGCGTCGATGGCTTCCAGCTCCGCCTGCCATCCGGCGGTGTCGACCGCCAGCAGTTCGTCCAGCCGTGCATGGTCCAGCGCCATCCCTTCCAGCCGCAGTTCACCGGCCGCCGGCACGATACCGATCGGGGTCTCGACGCCCTCGGCATGGCCTTCGGCGCGCTTGATCATCCACTCCAGCACGCGCAGGTTCTCGCCGAAGCCGGGCCACAGGAACTTGCCATCGGCACCCTTGCGGAACCAGTTGACGTGGAAGATCTTCGGCAGCTTCGCGCCGGGCTGGTCGAACGACAGCCAGTGGGCGAAGTAGTCGCCATAGTGATAGCCGCAGAACGGCTTCATCGCCATCGAGTCGCGGCGCAGCACGCCGACCGCGCCGGTAGCGGCGGCGGTGGTTTCCGAGCCCATCGCGGCGCCCATCAGCACGCCGTGGGTCCAGTCGCGCGCCTCCATCACCAGCGGCAGCAGGGAAGGGCGACGACCGCCGAACACGATCGCGCTGATCGGCACGCCTTGCGCCGCCTCGGCCATTTCCGACCAGGTCGGGCACTGCTTCGCGCTGACCGTGAAGCGCGAATTGGGATGCGCGGCGGGGCCGTTGGCCGGATCGTACGGGCGTCCCTGCCAGTCGGTGACCGGCGTGCCGGGCAGGCCTTCCCACCACGGCTGGTTGTCGGCGGTGACGGCGACGTTGGTGAAGATGGTGTCGTGCGAGATGCTCTGGAGCGCATTCGGGTTGGTGGCGTTGCTGGTGCCCGGCGCCACGCCGAAGAAGCCGGCCTCCGGGTTGATTGCGTACAGCCGCCCGTCCGCGCCGGGGCGCATCCAGCAGATGTCGTCGCCCACCGTCCACACCTTCCAGCCGTCGCGGGCGTAGCCTTCCGGCGGAATCAGCATGGCCAGGTTGGTCTTGCCGCAGGCCGACGGGAAGGCGGCGGCGACGTAGTGCGTCTCGCCCCTGGGGTTCTCGATGCCCACGATCAGCATGTGCTCGGCCAGCCAGCCTTCCGTGCGCGCCTGGTTGCTGGCGATGCGCAGCGCGTGGCACTTCTTGCCCAGCAGCGCGTTGCCGCCGTAGCCGGAACCGTAGGACTTGATCGACAGCTCGGCCGGGAAGTGCATGATCCAGCGGCGTTCGGGGTCGAGCTCGCCCTTCGAGTGCAGCCCCTTCACGAACGTGCCTTCGCGCTCGATGCGTGCCTGCGCGGCGGCGCCCATGCGGGTCATGATCTTCATGTTGGCGACCACGTACGGGCTGTCGGTGATCTCCACCCCGCAACGCGACAGCGGCGAGTCGATCGGGCCCATGCAGTACGGGATCACGTACATCGTGCGGCCTTCCATGCAGCCGTCGAACAGCGCGTCGATCTTGGCGTGCGCCTCGGCCGGGTCCATCCAGTGGTTGTTCGGGCCGGCGTCCTCGCGCTTGGGGTGGCAGACCAGGGTCAGCTGCTCGACGCGGGCCACGTCCTTCGGATCGGAACGGTGCAGGTAGCAGCCCGGATGGGTCGTCTGGTTCAGTTCGATCAGGGTGCCGTCGGCCAGCATCTGCTGCACCAGCGACTGATATTCGGCTTGCGACCCGTCACACCAATGTATCCGCGCAGGGCGGGTCAGCGCCGCCACCTGGTCGACCCAATCGGTGAGCGCTTCCAGCTTGCTGGTCATCATGTCCCTCGAAAGGCTTGTGGAAAAATGGAAGCGGCACGGTAGTTTGCGTGCACTGGTATTGCAAGGAACGGCGCAGCAAGAAGGGCGCCGGGTGGCGCCGCGTGGCCGTCGGATGGGGATTACACCGGGGTGAGCGTGGCGATCATGTGTTCGACGTAGGCGTCGAACTCCTCGTGGCTCAGGCGCGGCAGGCCCAGGGTGAAGTTCAGCTGCAGGAAGCCGACGTAGGCGGCATAGGTCAGCCGTGCACGGTTCAGCGCCTGCGCCGGCGGCAGGCCGGCCTCGCGGTACACGGTGGTGAGGAACTCCATGCGCCGCTGCGAGACGCGGGCCATCACCGGCACCACCTGCGGGTGATCCAGCGCCTTGAGCAGCGCGGCATAGACGCGATGCGGCTGCAATTCGTGCGCAACCCGGCGGAACAGCTCGGGCAGGCGCTGGCGCGGGTCGGCGATCTGTTCGATCTGGCCGATGATTTCCCGCTCGCCGTACTGTTCCCAGCGCTCCATCGCCGCATTGAGCAGCGCCTCGCGAGTGCGGAAATGCCAGTAGAAGCTGCCCTTGGTCACGCCGAGCTGGCGCGCCAGGGCTTCCACGGCCAAGGCTCCCACGCCCTGGTCGGCGATCATCTGCAGGGCGGCCAGTTCCCAATCCTCGGCCGACAGGCGCGTGCGTTCCGGCTTGCTGCTGACATTCATGTCCGTATGGTAGCCACACGCCGGGCATTTGTAATGGGGCGGCATCGATGCGGCGGCGGCGCGAAAGCGTGTCCGGGCGGTTGACGGCCATCGTGCGGGCAATCCATACTCTTCCGTATGGTCAGTCAGATTCCCGTGCCGCATACCGTCGAGCGCGTTGCCGTGGGCGACCTGCGGCTCGCGGTGGAAACGTGGAACCCGCGGGGGGCGCCCAGCCTGCTGTTCGCGCACGGATTCGGCCAGACCCGCGGCGCGTGGAAGGCCAGCGCGGCAGCGTTGGCCAGCGGCGGCTGTCGCTGCGTCACTTTCGACGCGCGCGGCCACGGCGAGAGCGACCGGATGGCGGCCGCGACCGGCTATCACATGGGCCAGTTCGCCGACGATTTGCTGCAGCTGGCCGCCGCGCAGCCGCAGCCGCCGATCCTGGTCGGCGCCTCGATGGGCGGCCTGCTCGGCATCGTGCTGGCCGGCGAGCGACGACCTTCGCCGTTTCGCGCGCTGGTGCTGGTCGACATCACGCCGCGCTGGGAGACCGCGGGCGTGCAACGCATCCTCGCCTTCATGCAGGCGCATCCCGACGGCTTTGCCGACTACACCGAGGCCGCCGAGCAGGTGGCCGCCTACCTGCCGCAGCGACGCGAACGCAAGAGCGCCGAGCAACTACGCCCGCTGCTGCGCGAGGGCTCAGATGGCCGGCTGCACTGGCACTGGGATCCGTCCTTGCTGGCCGGCGACCTGGTGCAGGAGAGCGAGCGCTACCAGCCGCGCCTGCTGGCGGCGGCGGCGCGGATCGACATGCCCGTGCTGCTGCTCTCCGGAGGCCGCAGCGACGTCGTCTCGCGCGGCACGGTGGACGAGTTCCTGCGGCTGGTGCCGCAGGCGCGCCATGTTGAACTGGCGCACGCCACGCACATGGTGGCCGGCGACGCCAATGACGCCTTTGCGCACGAAGTGATGCACTACGTGCGAAGCCTTGAAACCCCCGCGACGCCGCGCACTGCCGGCGCCATTCCCTGACCTGAGAGGTATCGAGATGTCCGTGTTGCTGACCGTGCTGGCGGCCTTGCTTGCCTCCGGTGTCTGCGCCTACCACCGCACCAGCCTGCGCACCTGGGCCATTGTTACCGTCGTCGCCACGCTCGTGGCGGGTCTGCCGGCGCGCGCGCCGCTCACCATGGTGATCCTGCTCGTCATCGAGCTGGCCATCGCGCTGCCGCTGCTGATGGTGGACTTCCGCCGCAAACAGATCAGCGCGCCGCTGCTGAAGATGTTCGCGAACGTCACGCCGAAGCTTTCCGAAACCGAGCAGACCGCGCTGGAAGCCGGCACGGTGGGTTTCGAGGGCGAGCTGTTCTCCGGCAAGCCGGACTGGCACGAGCTGCTGAAGCAGCCCAAGCCCGAACTCTCCGTGGAGGAACAGGCCTTCATGGACGGCCCGGTGGAAGAGTTGTGCGCGATGATCGACGACTGGCAGATCACCCACGAGCTGGCCGACCTGCCGCCGAACGTGTGGGAGTTCATCAAGAAGAACAAGTTCTTCGGCATGATCATCCCCAAGCAGTACGGCGGCCTGCAGTTCTCCGCGCTG
>CALCWL010000598.1 GCA_937906285.1 uncultured Rhodanobacter sp.
CGATGATCGGCGGCTTCTTCATCATCGACGATCCGATCTTCCAGGGCCTGGCGGTATCGCTGATCTTCGGCATCCTGGTCTCCACCGCGCTGACCCTGCTGGTGATCCCGTTGCTGTACTACGCCTGGCTGCAGCCGCGCACCGGGCCGGATGGCCGATTGTCGCAGGCACTGCCGGCTTGACCCCGGTCAGGCCGGGGCGCCGGCGCCGCGCGCTAGCATGCATGTGTCCGCGGCGTCCGCGCCGCCAAGCCGGAGGTATCCGCATGAAAGCCGCCCGCATCGTCCTCGCCACCGCCTGCGCACTCGGCCTTGCCGTCGCAGCCCAGGCCACCCCCCAGCATGCCCATGACAGCCACGCGGCACATGCCGCCAGCGCCGCCGTGCAGGCACCGGCACAGCGCTGGACGCCGGATGCGCCGCTGCGCGCGGGCATGCGCCGCGCGCACACTGCGGTGGCCGAGCTGGCCCACTACGAGATGGGCCACATGAGCGCGCCGATGGCGGTCGACCGCGCCACCGAGGTGGAAAGCGCGGTGACCTACATGTTCGCCAACTGCAAGCTGTCGGCCGAGCCCGATGCCGCGCTGCACGGCATCCTGGTGCCATTGCTCACGGCCGCGCAGGCGTTGAAGGCCGATCCGGCGAAGGTGGCCGCGGTGGCCGACATGCGCGCGGCGATCGCGCATTACCCGCAGTATTTCGACGATCCCGGCTGGGACAAGCCGGTGCCGGCCGAGCACGTGATGCACGACGAGCCCTGACCGTCGAGCCACGCCTGTAGTCAGCCGATGCCGCCCAGCACCGCGGCGGCATCGCGCGCGGCGATCCATTCCTCGTTGGTCGGCTCGACGCCGACGATCACGCGACTGCCGTCGGCGGAGACGATCGGCGCGTGAGCCGTGTTGCGGCCCTCGTCCAGCGCGAGTCCGAGGAAGGCGAGATCGCGGCACACGCGTTCGCGCACGAAGGCGTTGTGCTCGCCCACGCCGGCGGTGAACACCAGCAGGTCGAGTCCGCCCAGCACCGCCGCCAGCGCGCCGACCTCGCGCACGATCCGGCGCACGTAGAGTGCGAGCGCCAGACGCGCGCGTTCGCCCGGTTCGCCCTCGTCGCCCTCGTGCTGCACGATCACGCGCGGTTCGGCGGAGATGCCGGAGAGGCCGAGCAGGCCGCTGCGGTGGTAGAGCAGGTGGCCCACCTGTTCGAGCGAGAGCTTCTCGATCTCCATCAGGTACAGCAGCGCGCCGGGGTCGAGCGCGCCGGTGCGCGTGCCCATCATCAGGCCGTCGAGCGCGGAGAAGCCCATCGTGGTGGCGACGCTCTCGAGGTTGCGCATCGCGCACAGGCTGGCGCCGCTGCCCAGGTGGGCGACGATGGTGCGCCCGCGTGCGGCGTCGCCGTGGCGTTCGGCCAGCGCGGTGGCCATGAACGCATACGACAGGCCGTGGAAACCGTAGCGGCGCAGGCCGCGCTGCCAGGCATCCCACGGCAGCGGCAGGATCTGTTCCACCGCTGGCATGGTGTGATGGAAGCCGGTGTCGAAACAGGCCACCTGCGGCAGCTTGGGCGACTCGCGCAGCAGGATCTCGATCGCCTCCAGCGCGAACGGCTGGTGCAGCGGCGCCAGCGGCACGTAGCCCGCCAGGTCGGCCAGCACGCCGGCATCGATGCGCGTGGGGTGGAAGTAGCGAGTGCCGCCGTGCACCACGCGATGCGCGACCGCGGTGAGGCGACGGCCGTCGAGGCGCGCGTCCACGCGCTGCAGAATCAGCGTGAGCGCCGCGCGGTAGGGATGGGCCTCGTCGAGGGCAATCGCGAACGGCGCCACCCCGGTTTCGCCGAAGTCGGGCGCCGGGCCGCCGATGCCCTGCACCTTGCCATTCCACAGCGGCTGGCGCGGCAGCGGATCGGTCGCGGCGTCGAACAGCGCGAACTTGATGCTCGACGAGCCGCAGTTGAGGACCAGGATCAGGGGCGTCATGGTCGCGGTCGGATCAGGGCGGGCTGGTGCGGTAGTGGTGCGCCAGCAGCAGCGCGAGGGCGCACGAGGCGAGCCGCGAGCGGCGCGAATCGGAGCGGCTGGTGAGCACGATCGGCACGCGCGCGCCCAGCACGATGCCGGCGCTGTCGGCGTGGCCCATGTACTCCAGCTGCTTGGCCAGCATGTTGCCGCTTTCGAGATCGGGCACCACCAGGATGTCGGCCCGGCCCGCCACCGCCGAGACGATGCCCTTCACGCGCGCGGCCTCGGGCGAGACCGCGTTGTCGAACGCCAGCGGGCCATCCAGCAGGCCGCCGCTGATCTGGCCGCGGTCGGCCATCTTGCACAGCGCCGCCGCGTCCAGCGTGGAAGGCATGCGCGAGTTGACCGTTTCCACCGCGGCCAGGATCGCCACCTTCGGTTCGGCCACGCCGATGACATGGGCAAGGTCGATCGCGTTGCGCACGATGTCGGCCTTGTCGTCCAGTGTCGGCGCGATGTTGATGGCGGCGTCGGTGATGATGAACGGGCGTGGATAGGCAGGTGTCTCCATCACGAAGCAGTGCGTGATGCGCCGCTTGGTGCGCAGCCCGGCCGCGCTCGGCACGATCGCGGCCATCAGCTCGTCCGAATGCAGGCTGCCTTTCATCAGCGCGTCCACCTCGCCGCGGCTGGCCATCGCCGCGGCTTTCTCGGCGGCGGCGTGGCTGTGCGGCACGTCGATGCATTCGATGCCGGCGAGGTCGATCTGCGCCTCCGCGGCGGCGGCCTGCAACTTGGCGCGCGGGGCAATCAGCACGGGCCGGATGATGCCGGCGTCACGTGCGTCGATGGCGCCGGCGAGACTGAGGGCGTCGCACGGGTGGACCACCGCCATGCGCACCGGCTCCATCGAGCGCACGTGCGCGATCAGGCGCTCGACGCCGCGCAGCGTGGCCTGCGCCGACGCGGCACGCTCGGACCCGCCGGGCTTGCTGCGAACCATGGTCGTGTTCCTCGTGCTGGCGATGGTCGTTCGTTGGATGCGGACGCCGCGCCGGCGTGCGCCCGAGGAGTGTCGCACGGGTCCGGCGTCGATGGCGCGGGTGCCTTGCCGCCGCTGCCGCGCCGGTCTCCGGCCTGGGTCACGATGAGCGGGCTTCCCGGCTCGCCCCCGGCCACTTCCACTCGCGCACTTCGGGCAGATCCTGCCCATGCTGGCCGATGTAGTAGCGGTGTTCGACCAGCTTTTCGCGCAACTGCTGCTTCAGGTAGGTGCCACGATTGCCGGTTTGCGGCAGGCGCTCGATCGCGCTGATCACCAGGTGGAAACGGTCGAGTTCGTTCAGCACGGTCATGTCGAACGCCGTGGTCACGGTGCCTTCTTCCTTGTAGCCGCGCACGTGGATGTTGTCGTGGTTGGTGCGTCGATAGGTGAGCCGGTGGATCAGGTACGGGTAGGCGTGGAAGGCGAAGATCACCGGTTTGTCGCGGGTGAACAGGGCGTCGAAACCGGCATCGTCGAGCCCGTGCGGGTGTTCGGCCTGCGGCTGCAGGCGCATCAGGTCGACCACGTTGACCACGCGGATCTTCAGCTCGGGCAGGTGCTCGCGCAGGATCGACACGGCGGCCAGGGTTTCCAGCGTCGGCACGTCGCCGCAGCAGGCCATCACCAGGTCCGGCGCCACCACCTCCTGGTCGTTGCTGGCCCACGACCAGATGCCGATGCCTTCGCTGCAGTGCTTCACCGCCTGCTCCATGCTCAGCCATTGCGGCGCCGGATGCTTGCCGGCGATCACCACGTTGACGTAATGCAGGCTGCGCAGGCAGTGATCCATCACCGACAGCAGGCAGTTCGCGTCCGGCGGCAGGTAGACCCGCACCACGCCGGCCTTCTTGTTGACCACGTGGTCGATGAAGCCGGGGTCCTGGTGGCTGAAGCCGTTGTGGTCCTGCCGCCACACGTGCGAGGCCAGCAGGTAGTTCAACGAGGCGATCTTGCGTCGCCATGGCAGTTCGGCGGTGACCTTTAGCCACTTCGCGTGCTGGTTGAACATCGAGTCGACGATGTGGATGAATGCCTCGTAGCAGTTGAACAGGCCGTGCCGCCCGGTCAGCAGGTAGCCTTCCAGCCAACCCTCGCACTGGTGCTCGCTGAGCATCTCCAGCACGCGGCCATCGGGGGCCAGGTGCTGGTCGGTGGCCTGGGTGGCGGCGTTCCATTGCCGGTCGGTGACATCGAACACGGCTTCCAGTCCGTTGGAGATGGTCTCGTCCGGGCCGAACATGCGGAAATTGCGCTGGCTCTGGTTGAGCGCGGTGACGTCGCGCAGGAACGGACCCAGCACGCGGGTGTCGCCGATGCCGCGGATGCCGGGTTCCGGCACGGCGCAGGCGTAGTCGCGGAAGTCCGGCACGCGCAGTTCGCGCAGCAGGCTGCCGCCGTTGGCGTGCGGATTGGCGCCCATCCGGCGTTGGCCCACGGGAGCCAGCGCGGCCAGCTCCGGCAGCAGCCGTCCCGCGGCGTCGAACAGTTCTTCCGGCCGGTAGCTCTTCAGCCAGGCTTCGAGTTGCCGCAGGTGTTCCGCCGGCGTCGTGGCGGAGACGGCGATCGGAATCTGGTGCGCGCGGAAGGTGCCCTCCACCGGCAGGCCATCGACGACCTGCGGTCCGGTCCAGCCCTTGGGCGAGCGCAGCACGATCATCGGCCAGCGCGGTCGTTCGCGCCGGCCGTGCTCGCGTGCCTCGCGCCGGATCGCCTTGATCTGCTCCACCGCCTGATCCAGCGCGCTGGCCATCGCTTCGTGCATCGCCGCCGGCTCGTTGCCCTCGACGAAGAATGGCGACCAGCCGTAGCCGCGCAGCAACTGCTCGAGTTCCTCATGGCTGATGCGCGCCAGCACGGTCGGGTTCGCGATCTTGTAGCCGTTGAGGTGCAGGATCGGCAGCACCGCGCCGTCCGTGGCCGGGTCGAGAAACTTGTTGGAATGCCAGGCGGTGGCCAGCGGCCCGGTCTCGGCCTCGCCGTCGCCGACCACGCAGGCGACGATCAGCTCCGGGTTGTCGAACGCGGCGCCGAAGGCGTGGCTCAGCGAGTAGCCCAGCTCACCGCCCTCGTGGATCGAACCGGGGCACTCCGGCGAGGCGTGGCTGGAAATGCCGCCAGGAAAGGAGAATTGCAGGAACAACTGCTGCAACCCGGCCTCGTCCTGGCTGATTGCGGGATAGATCTCGCTGTAGCTCCCTTCCAGATAGGTATTGCCGACCACGGCCGGACCACCGTGGCCGGGGCCGGAGACGTAGATCATGTCGAGGTCGTGCTCCGTGATGATCCGGTTCAGGTGCACATAGATGAAGTTCTGCCCGGGCGTGGTGCCCCAGTGTCCCAGCAGCATGGGCTTCACGTCGGCGAGGGTCAGCGGACGCTTCAGCAACGGGTTGCTGCGCAGGTAGAGCTGGCCCACCGACAGGTAGTTGGCGGCGCGCCAGTAGGCATCCATGCGTCGCAGCAGGTCGGGGGTGAGGCTGGGGGATTTCATCGGTGGTGACTCCCGTGGCGGGCAAATCCCCTGATGTCGGCGTCGGCTCTGTGCCGGAGCAAGCGACTGCCCGGCGCGAAGGCGGCGTATCGTTTGTTTCATTCTGGAATGTTTCCCGTGCCGGTCATTTGACGGCGATCAACAACGCTCGTCGCCCGCGTCGGGCCCGGTCGAGCTTCATGAATGCTCAGCGTGATCCGCGCTGGTAGCGCGTGAAAAACCGGCGATTCGCCAGGTGGACCACGCCCAGATAGGCCGTCGTGACGAGCACGAGTGCGGCCAGCAGCGGAGCGGGCAGCGGCACGAATCCCAGCCAGGGGGCGAGTGGCGAATAGGGCAGCCCCACCGCCACCGCGACGACAGACAAGGCACCCGCCACCAGCAGGGGATGCGGCCGGTCGCGGAGCGGGTTCCTGGTCCGGATGATGAAGATCACCAGCACCTGGGTGGCGAGCGATTCGACGAACCAGCCGGTGTGGAAAAGCCCTTCGTCGGCGTGGAAGACCCACAGCAGCAGCCCGAACACCATGAAGTCGAAGGCGGAGCTGATCGGTCCGAAGGTGAACATGAACCGGCGCACGACACCCAGATCCCAATGACGCGGCCGGGCCACCATCGCCTCGTCGACGCGGTCCAGCGGGATGGCCATTTCGGAGAGGTCGTACAGCAGGTTGTTGAGCAGGATCTGGATCGGCAGCATCGGCAGGTAGGGCAACAGCAGCACGCCGCCGGCCATCGAGAACATGTTCCCGAAGTTCGAGCTGGTGCCCATCATGATGTACTTGAGGATGTTGGCGAAGGTGCGGCGGCCCTCGCGCACGCCTTCCGCCAGCACGCCGAGGTCCTTGCGCAGCAGGATCATGCCGGCGGCCTCCCTGGCCACGTCGACGGCGGTGTCCACCGAGAACCCGACATCGGCGGCATGCAGCGGCGGCGCGTCGTTGATGCCGTCGCCGAGGTAGCCGACCACGTGGCCCTTGCGGCGCAGCGCGCGGATGACGCGCGACTTCTGCACCGGCGTCATGCGGCAGAACAGCGTGGTGGCATCGAGCCGGGCCGCCAGCGCGTCATCGTCCAGCGCGTCGAGCACCGGTCCGGTCAGCGTGTCGCCCACGGCGAGGCCGAGCTCGCGGCAGACGTGGCGCGTCACCTGCTCGTGATCGCCGGTGACGACTTTCACGGCAACGCCCAGTCCGGCCAGCGCCACCAGCGCCTCCCTCGCGCCGGTCTTGGGCGGGTCGAGGAAGGCGAGGAAGCCGGCGAGGATCAAGCCGGTTTCATCGACCACGCCGGCATGCTGCCGGTCCTGTCCGACCGCTTTCCACGCGACGCCCAGCACGCGATAGCCCTCGCTGCCGAGGGCATCGAGAGTCCCGGCCGCGATGGCCCGCGACGCGTCGTCCAGCGGCGCCGGCGGCAGCCCGGACCGCTCGTACGCCGTGGCCAGGCGCAGCACGTCTTCCGGTGCGCCCTTGACCACGAGCAGGCGCTGGCCGCCGCTTTCGGCGAGGATCGAAACCCGGCGGCGCTGGAAATCGAAGGGCACCTCGTCGATCTTGCGCCATGGCGCCGGATCGAATGCGGCGGCGTCGAGGATGGCGTCGTCCAGCGGGCTCTTGAGTCCGGTCTCGAATGCCGCATTGACCTGCGCCATGCGCAGCGCCGAGGCGCTGGCCGCCCCGCCCAGGTCGACCTCGCGCACCAGCCGGATGCGGGCTTCGGTGAGCGTGCCGGTCTTGTCGCTGCACAACACGTCCATGCCGCCGAGGTCGTGGATGGCGGTCAGGCGCTTCACGATCACGTTCTTGCGCGCCATGCGCAGCGCACCATGGGCGAGCGTCACCGACACCACCATCGGCAGCAGCTCGGGCGTGAGGCCCACGGCGAGCGCCAACGCGAACAGGAACGATTCGAGTACCGGTCGGTGCAGCAGCAGGTTGACCAGCAGCGCGAACAGCACCAGCAGGACGGTCAGGCGCACGATCATCATGCCGAAATCGCGGATGCCGCTGGCAAACGCGGTGGGTGGCGGCGTCTTCTGCAGCGATCGGGCAATCGAGCCCAGCTGGGTGTCGCGACCGGTGGCCACCACCAGCGCCCTGGCCGTGCCGCTGACCACGGAGCTCCCGGTGAAGAGGAGATTTCCCGGGAAGTCTTCCTGTGCCGGGCTGGACGTGGCCAGGTCCGCTCGTTTCTCGGTCGGATACGGTTCGCCGGTGAGCAGTGCATCGTCGACGTAGAGGTCGCGCGCCTCGATCAACCGGCAGTCGGCCGGAACCAGATCGCCCGCCGCGAGGAGGATCACGTCGCCGGGGACGAGGTCGGTGGCGGCGACCTGTTCCGGGCGGGCCCGGCGCAGCACGCTTGCCGACAGCGAGACCTGGCGGCGCAGGCTTTCCGCGGCGTTCTGCGCGCGGTGCTCCTGGACCACGTCCAGCGCCATCGACATGGCCACGATGAGGGTGATCACGACGAAGCTGGCGACGTCGCCGGTGAACGCCGAGACGGTGGCCGCGCCGAGCAGGATCAGCACGAGCGGATTGCGGAAGCGCGCCGAGACGGCCGACCACAGCCGCCGCGGCACCGCGGTGTCGATACGGTTCGGTCCGGCCGTGGCGAGCCTGGCCGCGGCGGTGGCCGCATCGAGGCCGCCGTCGGCGGAACCCAGCGAGCGGAACAGATCGTCCAGCGGCAGCGTGGCCGTGCGCGCGATCGCTGCGCCGGCCGCGGCGTTTCGCGTGGGCGCAGCCGCGTCGCGGCCGGACGCATCGGAATGGTGCGTGCCCATTTCGCCTCTGCCTGCCCGCCGACGCTGCCGTCAACGCGACCGCGGCGAGCCGATGGCAGCCGCGCCGAACGGGCCGGAACCACCGGGCGGCAGGCCAGTGCGGTCGGCGAGCGGACTGGGGCAAACCATCGGCATCGGTTGCATGGTGGTTTCTCCGCGCGTGGTGCGGGCAGGTCTCAGTGCGCGAGGAACAGCGGCAGGTCCGCCTGCCTGAGCATCCAGCGCGTGACGCCGCCCATGGCCAGCTCGCTGAGGCGCGAGCGGCCCCAGGCGCCCATCACCAGCAGGTCGGCGTCGAACGCCCGGGCGGCGGCCAGCAGCGCGGGGCCTTCATCGTGTTCGGCCGGGAACGGCTGCCATTGCACCTCGATGCCGTGGCGCGCGAACCAGCCGCGCAGCGGCAGCGGCGGCGGGCTGATGCCGGGCAGGCCGCCGCGCTCGCCATCGAGCACCCGCACGGCGGATGCCTGCGCCAGCAGCGGCAGCGCCGCCTTCACCGCCTGCGCGGCTTCGCCGGAGCCGTTCCATGCGATGACGATGCGCTGCGCCTGCAGCGTGTCGCCACCGATGTCGGGCAGGAGCAGCATCGGTGAGCTGCGGACGAACAACGCGCGCGTGATGTCGTCGGCCCCGAGCGCGGCATCCGGGTCGCCGACCTTCAGTTCGCCGATCATGAGGTCGGCCAGCCGCGAGCGCTTGGCCAGCGCCTGCGCGGAGATGCCGCGCATCACCTCCCATGCGCCGTCCACGCCCGCGTTGCGGCACTGCTGCAGCCACCAGTCGCGTCGATCCAGCGCCGCCTGTTCCTCGGCGGCCAGCACCTCGATCACGTCGGGTATCGCCATCAGCGAAGGACACACCGCCACCACCTGCAGCCCGGTGGCGAACGCGCCGTGGCGCCTGGCCAGCGCCAGCGCCGCGCCCGGCCACGACGGGTTGTCCGAGGTCCCGCCGACGTTGACGATGATGTCCAGCACGATGTCTCCCGCGCCAGCCGCGATGGCCGGGCACGCTGGCATGCTCTGGCCGATCGCGCCGCGCGGTTTTGACCGTGGTCAAACCCCGGCACGAAATCGACGTGCTCGGAGCGTTGGTGCGCCGCAGCCTACGCCATGTCGATGTCGCCGCCGCAAAGTTCGTCGAGCAGGTCGCGACGCAGGATCTGCACCGACTTGCGATTCACCGACAGGACGCCGGCGGATTCCATCTTGCCGAACAGCCGGCTGACCGTCTCCAGCGCCAGCCCCAGATAGTTGGCGATGTCCTCGCGCGACATCGGCAGGATCAGCGCCAGCGGGTCGCGCGACAGGCGCGCATAGCGGTCGGACATGCGCCGGATGAAGACCGCCAGCCGCCGCTGCGCCTGCTGTTTGCCCATCAGCACCAGGTGGCTCTGCTCGTCGACCAGCGCGCCGCTGATCACCCGCATCAGCTGGTGGTTCAACGCCGGCAGGTTGGCGATGACCTCCTGCAGCTGCGCGTAGCGCAGTTCGCACACGCTGGTGCGCTCCAGCGCCTGGGCCGTGCATGGATAGTGCTCGTTGATGAGGCCGCCGATGCCCATGATGTCGCCGGGCAGGTGGAAACCGAGGATCTGCACGTCGCCTTCGGACCCTTCCACGAAGGTCTTCAGCGACCCGGCACGCACCACGTACAACGCGCCGAACTGGCGGCCCTGCGGGAACAGCGTCTGCCCGCGATCGAGCGGCAGCATGTCGCGCGCGGTGGCGTTGAGCGTCTGCAGATCGCCCGCGCTGAGCCCCGCCGGCAGGCGGAAATCGTGGATGGCGCAGTAACCGCAGTTGCGCCTGAGCTCGTCGAGATCGAGATCTGATGTCATGCCGTTCGACGCCCTCGCTGCCTTCAATGGCTCATCCGCCGGCACACGTGGCAGCAGGATCGAACCTGCCGTGCGTCCATCGACGGGTGGCTCAGATTAACCCTTCTGTCGTCGGGCGGGCGTATCGCCCTCATTCGCACCCGGGCCGCGTTGCGATCGCCATGCCGTCGTCCGGGTCGACCAGCAGCTGCCGGTGGATGCGCTCCAGTTCGCGCAGCAGGCTTTCGCGCGCTTCGGCGGCGTACGGGTTCTCGCGCTGGATCGCGCCGAACAGGTGGCCGGCATCGCCGCGCACCGCCTCCAGCATGCGCTGCAGGCCCTGGAACGATGGCGGCGCCATCGGCATGGCCTCGTCCACGCCCATGTCGATCAGCCCCTTGGCGATGAAGAACGCCAGGGCGTGCGTGCCGGCCATGGCGCGGTCGTGGCTTGCCGGGTCCTGCACGATGACCTCGCAGTCCAGCGCGCGGAACAGGTTGTCGGCGCGCGCGGCGGCGTGCGGGTGCGCTGCGGCGGGGCACAGCACCACGCGGCGCGGGTGGTCGCCGCGGGCCAGGCTGATCGGACCGAACAGCGGGTGCGTGCCGAGGTGCGGGATGTCCGTGCCGAGCAGTTCGTCCATCAGCGCGCAGGGATGCAGCTTGACGCTGCCCACGTCGAACACGGCCTGCCCGGCATGCAGCAGCGGGCGCAAGGCCAGCAGCGCGGCGCGCAGGTGCGGCACCGGCATGGCCAGCACGATCCAGTTGGCGTCGGCAGTTGCCGCAACCAGCGAGGGTGCCGCCAGCTCCGCCGGCACCGTCGCCTGCGGGTCGAACACCTGCACCGGATGGCCGGCCTGCAGCAGCAGTTCGACGAAGGCCTTGCCGAAGCGGCCGTAGCCGAGCACGGCCACGCGCGGCAGCGCGGCGCTCACGGCGGCGCGACGATCGTCGCCAGCAGGCTGCGCACGCGGCGGGCGAGGAAATCGAAATAGCGGTCGATGTAGCTGATGCCGTTCTCGTGGTCGATCAGGAACGGGTTCATCAGCGTATGGCGCAGGATCAGCAGGCGGTCGTCGTCGGCCACGAAGCTGGCCGGGTCCAGCCCGAGTGCGGCGAAGATGCGCGCGGTCTGCGCCGTGCCGAGCATGTCCGCGCGCAGGCTGGTCACCGAGCCGAAGAACTCCTTGGTCTGCAGTGGCTGGCGCGGATCGCAGCGCAGTTCGTCGTGCAGCGCGCGCACGAAGGCGTTCGCGGCGGCCACCGAGGTGTTGCCGCGCGGGTTGAGCGCGAGACAGACCAGGTTGCTGTCCGGCGCGAACGGCACCAGCGCGTGCACGCCGTCGGTCAGTTCCAGCGCGAAGCGTTGCGCGCGCGCGTGGAAGGCCTCGGCCGCCCGCACGGTGGCGCGCGGCAGGGCGCCGAAGTGGGCGTGGTCCAGCGGCAGCACCTTGTGCGTCACGTACACCGCGGCCGCCGCGGCGCCGGATTTGGAACCTTCCGGGATGAACTGGCCGAGGCTGCGGTAACGCGCCAGGTAATCCTTCGGCGTGCCGCCGTGGAAGACGTAATCCGCGCGCTCGGCCAGCAGCGCCATCGCGCGGTGGTCGCGGCAGACGAAGGCGCCCGAGCCGTAGGGCAGGTAGCCGAGCTTGTGCGGGTCGACGGTGGCCGAGTCGGTATCGCCCAGCGCGGCGAAGGCGGCGTGTACCGCCGGCGCGGGGAATTGCACGTAGTCGGCAGCCACCTCCTCGCGCGTGCGCAGCGAGCCGTCCTCGTGGCGGAACACGGTAGCCAGGTAGCCGCCCCACGCGGCATCGACGTGCACGGCGAAATCCAGTCCGCGCCCGCGCGAGGCTTCGCGTGCGGCGAGCACCTGGTCGATCGGGTCGATCGTGCCGTACTCGGTGCCGCCGAGCACGGCCACGCACATCAGCACCGGTTGACGTTCGCGCGCGCAGCGCTCCAGCGTGGCGCGCAGGGCGGCGCCGTCCAGCCGCATGCCGTCGGTGGGCAGCAGTTCGAGCTGGTCGCGGCCGAGGCCGAGCAGCTTCAGCCCCTTGCTCCACGAGTAGTGCGCGGTGACCGGCGCCAGTACCAGCGGCACCTTCAGCAGCGGATGCGCGGCGAAGAAATCGACCAGGCCGCGCTGTTCGATGCGTTCGCGCTCGACGTGCTGCAGCCAGCGCGCACGTTCGGCCGGCGTCTGCGCGGCGAGCCAGGCTTGCCACGCCGTCAGCAAGGCGATGCTGTCGGCCTGGGCGAGGTTGAAGGCGCTCCAGTCGTCCACCGGCAGCTCGAGATCCGGCACCTGCGCCGCGCGCAGCGCCACCGGGAACGCCTTCAATGCCAGCGCCAGGCGCAGCGCCTGGTAGTTGGCCAGGGTGCCGCCGCAGGTGAGGTGGCCGAACGCGCAGGCGTCACGCGTCGGGTCATGCGGATAGCCGAGCATGCGCGCCAGCTGCAGGCCGGCCTGCACTTCCAGGTCGACGGTGACCGGGGCGGCATCCTCGCTGACGTTGTTGGGGTTGTACGGCAGCGTGAGCATCTGCGCGGCCAGTCCCGGCAGCAGCAGGTCGGAGGCCATGTGGCCGATGTAGCGCGGGCTGTGGAACGGCACCGATTTCTTCAGCGCGGCGGAGAGCTGGTGCAGCTCGCGGCGCATGCGCGATTCGAAGGCGAGGTAGTCCGGGTGGTGCGCGGCGCCGGTGCCGATCGCCGGCGG
>CALCWL010000599.1 GCA_937906285.1 uncultured Rhodanobacter sp.
TGGAGTCGGTGAGGTCGCGCTGCCAGCGGCTGATCGGCAGCTTCTCGGCGAAGTGGCCGAGCAGCGCGTTGGCCAGGCCGAAGTTGCCCTCGGCGTTCTCGAAGTCGATCGGGTTGACCTTGTGCGGCATGGTTGACGAGCCGACTTCGCCGGCCTTCAGGGTCTGCTTGAAGTAACCCAGCGAGATGTAGCCCCAGATGTCGCGGGCCAGGTCGATCAGGATGATGTTGGCGCGGCGCACGGCGTCGCAGTATTCGGCGACGTTGTCGTGCGGCTCGATCTGGGTGGTGTAGGCGTTGTAGTCGAGGCCGAGGCTGGCCACGAAGCGCTGCGAGAACGCGCGCCAGTCCAGTTCCGGGTAGGTGACGACGTGGGCGTTGTAATTGCCGACCGCGCCGTTGATCTTGCCGGAAACCTCCACTTCGGCGAGCTGGCGGCGCTGGCGTTGCAGGCGCGCCACCACGTTGGCGATCTCCTTGCCCAGCGTGCTGGGCGAGGCGGTCTGGCCGTGCGTGCGCGAGAGCAGCGGCAGGTTGGCGTTGTCGTGCGCCATCTCGCGCAGCGTGTCGATTACCGCGTCGAGCTGCGGCAGCAGCACGCTGCTGCGTGCATCACGCAGCATCAGCGCGTAGGACAGGTTGTTGATGTCCTCGCTGGTGCAGGCGAAGTGCACGAACTCCTTTGCCTGGGCCAAACCGACGTCGGCGCCGATCTTTTCCTTGATGAAGTATTCGACTGCCTTGACGTCGTGGTTGGTGGTCGCTTCGATCGCCTTGATGCGCTCGCCGTCGGCTTCGCCGAAATTCTCCGCGATGGCTTTCAGGGTGGCGATCTGGCCCGCATCGAAGGCGGGCAGCTCGACGATCTCCGGTTCGGCGGCCAGCGCCAAGAGCCATTCGATCTCCACCTGGACGCGCCGGTGCATCAGGCCGAACTCGCTGAAGATCGGGCGCAGCGCCTCGACCTTGCCGGCGTAGCGGCCGTCCAGCGGCGACAGGGCAGTGAGGGCGTGGTTGGGCATCGGGGTGTTCCGGCGAGGGGAAACGGCCATTTTACATTGCCGGCGGCGCGCTGCCTTGCGGCTTATAGTGGCGAGCCATCAAACGGCTTTTTGCCCGTCATTCCTGCGCAAGCAGCAATCCAGTGCCTTCGGTCTTCAAGGGCACGGGTCACTGGGCCCCGGCTTGCGCTGGGGCGACGGGAATTTTCCAGGATCCGGCTTCTCCCATCCACCCGAAGGAACAAACCATGAGCGGCTTCCGCATCGAACACGACAGCATGGGCGAGCTGCAAGTCCCGGCCGACGCGCTGTATGGCGCGCAGACCCAGCGCGCGATCGACAACTTTCCCATCTCCGGGCTGCACCTGCCGCGCCCGTTCATCCGCGCGCTGGGCCTGATCAAGGCGGCCGCCGCCGATGTCAACCTGGGCATGGGGCACCTGAAGAAGAACCAGGCCGCGGCGATCCGCAAGGCAGCGCTGGCGGTGGCGGGCGGCGAACACGACGCGCAGTTCCCGATCGACATCTTCCAGACCGGCTCGGGCACCAGCACCAACATGAATGCGAACGAGGTGATCGCCCACCTGGCGGTGGCCGCCGGCGCGAAGGTGCATCCGAACGACCACGTCAACTACGGGCAGAGCTCGAACGACGTCATCCCCACGGCGATCCACGTCAGCGCCACGCTGACCGCCAGCGAGCAGCTGCTGCCGGCGCTGAAGCACCTGAAGAGGATCATCGACAAGCGCGCCCGCGAGCTGAAGAACACGCCCAAGACCGGCCGCACCCACCTGATGGACGCGATGCCGATCACCTTCGGGCAGGAACTGTCGGGCTGGGCGGCGCAGATCGGGGCGGCGATCGAGCGGATCGAGGACGCGCTGAAGCGCATGCGCCGGCTGCCGCAGGGCGGCACGGCGGTGGGCACCGGCATCAACGCCGACCCGAAGTTCGGCCCGGCGATGGCCGCGCAGCTGAAAAAGCTGACCGGCGTGAAGTTCGAATCGGCGGAGAACTATTTCGAGGGCATGGCCGCGCAGGACGCGGCGGTGGAACTGTCCGGCGCGCTGAAGACGCTGGCGGTGGCGCTGATGAAGATTGCCAACGACCTGCGCTGGATGAACTCCGGCCCGCTGGCTGGCCTGGGCGAGATCGAGCTGCCGGCGTTGCAGCCGGGTTCGTCGATCATGCCGGGCAAGGTCAACCCGGTGATTCCCGAGGCCACCGCGATGGTCGCCGCGCAGGTGATCGGCAACGACGCGGCGATCACTATCGCCGGGCAGAGCGGCAACTTCCAGCTCAACGTGATGCTGCCGCTGATCGCGCACAACCTGCTGCAGTCGATCGGCATCCTGGCCAACGTCAGCGTGCTGCTGGCCGACAAGTCCATCGCCGGGTTCAAGGTCAACAAGGCGCGGGTGAACCAGGCGCTGGCGATGAACCCGATTCTGGTCACCGCGTTGAACCCGGTGATCGGCTACGAGAAGGGCGCGGCCACCGCCAAGCTGGCGTACAAGCAGCACCGGCCGATCATGGACGTGGCGCTGGAAACCACCGGCCTGTCGAAGGAGGAGCTGAAGAAGCTGCTCGACCCGATGGCGTTGACGCGTGGCGGCATCCACGAAAAATAGACGGCTGGGGATTCGGGATTCGCAAAGGCATCGCCCGCTCGCGCGGCGATGCCTTTTTTTCTTGCTTTTGCGAATCCCGCCTCAGAACGACAGCACGGTCACGCCTTTCTTGTGGCCCGAGTTGGCGATGTTCTGGCTGCAGTCCTGCACATCTTCCTCCGTCATCGTGGCGTAGGGCTGGAACGCGGGCAGGGCGGCGGCGAGTTGTTGCTGGGCGGCGCGCAGGTCGGGCAGGCGTTTGCACAGTTCGAGGGCAGCGGCCTGGATGCGGTCGGTCTGTGGCTTGATGGCCGCCTCGATTTCCGCGTCGCTCTTGCCGCTGAACGCGCCGCTCAGCGCCGCGCTGGCGGCATGCATGCCCAGGTCCGCGCCTTGCGTGCCGATCTTCATGCCGGCCTCGGCGATGCCGATGATCTGCTGCCGGTAGTCGAGCAGCAGCTGCCGTTGCTCCGGCGTGGCGGCGACCGGTTTGCCGTCGATCAGCAGTTCGCCCTGCGGCGTGATCTGGGCCTTGGATGTCGTGCGGCCCAGGCGCAGGGTGTTGCCGATGTGGACGGTGTCCACGTCGATGTTCCTGGTGGCCAGTTCCTGCCGGGCCTTCTGCATGGCGTTGTCGACGCGGCGGGCCACCCACGAGGTGGGTGCCTTGTCGCCAGCCTGCGCGGTGGTGGCCGACGAGGCCGGCTGGGACTCGGCGTGGTCCGACTGACCGCAGGCTGCCAGCGGCAACAGCAGGGCCAGGGCGAGGGCGTTGAGCGTGAGGGACTTCATGGGTGCTTCTCCAAGTCGTGTGTCGGAACGCAACTCAGCTGTCGTCGCGCCAGCGGCGGAACCAGATCGCGCCGGCCAGCATGGCGATGGCCGCGACGACGCCGATCCACAGGTCCATCGAGCCCATCGCGCTGTAGCTGTGCATCACGCTCAGGCTGGAGAGCACCTGCGCCGGATTGTCGCCGCCGATGCCGCTGACTTCGCTGAACCAGCCGCCCGGGAACACGCTGCCCAGGATGCGGGCCACCACGCCACGCCAGTACCAGTCGTTGGAGATATTCAGCGTACCCAGCAGGTTGAACCAGCCGATCACGATGCCCACGCCCACTGGCAAGGCCACCGCCCACAGGAAGGGCTTGCTGCGTGCCCAGGCCGAGCAGAGCATCAGCCAGCCCACTGTCGGCAGCGCCCACAACACATAGAGCGGGATCGAGCCGACCAGGTTGGCGATGACCTGCAGCGGGTGCGACAGGCCCAGCAGATGCCACACGCTGACGCCGTGCAGCGACAGGGTGATGGCGAACATCAGCAGCATCACGATGCCGGTCAGGGCACCCACGATCACCGCGATCAACGGCGCGACCACGGTGGCGGAGACGACCTTGGACAGCACGGTTGCGGTGTCCGACACCGGCAGGGATTTCCAGAACAGGATGCTGCGGTCGCGGCGATCGTCGTAGAGCGCGCCAAGGCAGTAGAAGAACACCACGAAGCCGAGCACGATGCCGATGATCATGGTGGAGGAATACATCACCAGGTCCAGCCCGGCGCCGACTGCCTCCATCGACTGCTGGTCCAGGTCGCGGGTCAGCAGGTGCAGGTTGTTGCTGCCCATACCCAGGTGGAAGCCCATCTGCCGGCCCATCACCTCGCCGGTCACGATGCCCATCAGGTTCAACACCAGGAAAATCGCGGCGGTGATCACCGGCGCGCGCAGAAAGCCGCCGCGGTGCTCCCAGAACTCGCGCTTGATCAGCCACAGAAAGGTTTTCATGCGTAGGTTCCCTTCATGGTGGCGACGAACAGGTCGCTGATGGATGGCCGGCGGGTCTCGCCCAGCGCCTCCAGTTGCGCGCGTCCGACGCCGTCGAACAGAAAGATGCTCTTGCCGAAGACCTGGCGCTCGTCCAGCGGCTTCAGCGCCCGGGCCGCCTCGGCGCGGTCGGCGTTGACCATCACCTCGATGTAGCGCTCGCCCACGGCGTCCATGTCCGCGTCGAGCACGATCCTGCCGTCGCGGATGAACATCAGGTCGGTGAGGATGTGCTCGACTTCCTCCACCTGGTGGGTGGTGACGATGATGGTCTTGTTCTCGTCGAAGTAGTCCTCCAGCAGGTTCTGGTAGAACTGCTTGCGGTAGAGGATGTCCAGGCCCAGGGTCGGCTCGTCCAGGATCAGCAGCTTGGCGTCGATCGCCATCACGAGCGCCAGGTGCAGCTGCACGATCATGCCCTTGGACATCTGCCTCACGCGCTGTTCGGGCTGCAGCTTGGTGCGGGCGAGGAAGGCCTCGCACTTGGTGCGGTCGAAGCGCGGATGCACGTGGGCAACGAAGTCGACCACTTCACGCACGCGGATCCAGCGCGGCAGCACCGCCACGTCGGCGATGAAGCACACCTCACCCATCAGCTTGTCGCGCTGCTTGCGCGGGTCGAAGCCCAGCACGCTCAGCTCGCCGGTGAAGTCGGTCAGGCCCAGGATGGCCTTCAGTGCGGTGGTCTTGCCGGCACCGTTGGGGCCGATCAGGCCGACGATGCGACCGGGTTCGACCTGGAAACTGACGTTGTCCAGCGCGACCGTCGACTTGTAACGCTTGCCGAGGCCGCTGGCCGTGATGACCGCGCTCATGCTGATGGCTCCTGGTGGTTGCCGGCTTCCCGCAGCAGGGTCTTGAGATCCAGCCCCAGCCGCTGCAGGCGGGCATGCAATGCCGGCCATTCCTCGCGCAGGAAGCGCTCCCGTTCGGACTTGAGCAGCGCATCGCGCGCCCCTTCGATGACAAACATGCCCAGACCCCTCCTTTTCTCCACGAGTTGTTCGTCGACCAGTTCCTGGTACGCCTTCGATACGGTCAGCGGGTTGATCTGATAATCCGCCGCTACCTGGCGTACCGACGGCAGCGGGTCACCTTCATTCAAGGCGCCGTCCAGGATCATCGCCACCACACGCTGGTGCAGTTGGCGATAGATCGGGACGCTGTCGTTCCAGGCGATGGTCATGGTTATTCCTTGGTGATGCGGCCGAACTTCTTGCCAAACGAATAGTAGGGCATGACCCACTGCGCCCCGAGCAGGCCCAGCGGCTCGATCGCCTCGCCCAAGCGCAGTTGCGCGTCGGCAGGCACGGCGGCCAGGTTGGCGGCGCTGCCGTCCTCGATCAGTGCCGCGGCACGCCGTTCGGCGGCGTTCGGGCGCACGGTGACGGGGGCCAGGTTGGTGACGTGGGCCGGCTCGCTGGCATGGCTGGTGCCGACCGGCTGCCAGGCGTCGACGTTGTACAGCACGGCGCGCAGGCTCGCGAAGGTGAGCAGGATGGCCGCGGCGCCGGCGATCAGTTTGTACGCTTTCATGTCGAACCTCCTTTGGTGCTCTGGGTGAGTGGTGTTGTAGTGAACTATAACACCGACTTTT